>JACIYK010000015.1 GCA_014359965.1 Candidatus Aminicenantota bacterium | reverse complement strand
TCTGTTTAGTTTTACATTCTCATATTCCTTATGTGCTTAACCACGGAACCTGGCCTCATGGACTTGACTGGTTGAATGAAGCGGCGGCTGAAACTTATTTACCATTACTTCAGGTGTTGAGGAGACTGGAAAGTGAAGGATACGCGGCCAACCTGACCATCAGTTTAACGCCAGTGCTTATGGAACAGCTGAGCAGCCCGGCCTTCAAGCAGGGATTTGTGGACTACCTGACCATGAAACTGGAAACTGCTGTTAACGATTATCTTTATTTCCGTCATACCGGGCAAAAAGAGTTTGAAACTCTGGCTCTTTTCTGGCGCAATTGGTATGATAAGATAAGCAAGTTTTATATCGATGACCTACATTCCGACCTACTCTCTGCTTTTCGCCAGTTGCAGGATTCAGGTTCGGTGGAAATCATCACTTCAGCAGCTACTCATGGCTATTTCCCGCTTCTCTCACGCGATGAAAGCATCGCCTTTCAGGTTCAGCAGGGGAAACATACCTATGCCCGTTATTTTGGCCGGCAGCCAGCAGGTTTCTGGCTGCCCGAATGCGCTTACCGGCCAGGTTACATCTGGACCAGGCCCATCGGCCAGAGCCAAAGCTATAAACGCCGGGGAGTAGATGAAATCCTTGGTCAGGCGGGACTGAAATACTTCTTTGTTGATGCCCACCTTTTGAAAGGCGGAGAAGCTAAAGGCGTTTATTTAGAAAAATTTCCAGCCTTAAAGTACCTGTGGGAAAAGTATAAAGCCAGGGCTAAAAGCGAACCTATCCGACCTGATGACCTTTACCAGCCGTACCTGGCTCATCCCTCTGGGGTGAGCTTTTTTGCCCGTGATGAAGTCACTGGCCAGCAGGTCTGGAGTCGGCACTCCGGTTACCCCGGAGATGGTAATTACTTAGAATTCCATAAAAAACATTTTCCAGGCGGACACCGTTACTGGAAAATCACCTCCAGCTCTTCCGACCTGGCTGACAAATTACCTTATGACCCGAATTTAGCTCTCAGCCGGGTGGAAGAACATGCCAGGCATTTTGTCTGGCTGCTTAACGAAATACTTAAAGACAGAGGGCAGGGGATAATTACCTCTCTTTATGATACCGAGCTACTGGGTCACTGGTGGTTTGAAGGTCCAGAGTGGCTCTACCAGGTGGTTAAGAATCTTAACTCTGAAGGTTCACAGGTAAAATTAATTAAAGCTTCTTCAGCCCTGGAAGAGATTCCACCCGCGACGATGGTGTCTCTGCCAGAAGGCTCCTGGGGAGAAGGTGGTTTCCACTGGATCTGGTTTAACGACGAGAATTCCTGGATCTGGTCCAGGATTTACGAAATTGAAGAATTATTCTGGAACCTTCTTTCTGAACCAGAACTTTTCCAGCGGACCGACCCGAGGCTGGTAAAAATGCTGGCCCAAGAAAAGTTCTTGCTGGAAAGTTCCGACTGGCCCTTCCTCATTTCCACCATGACCGCCCGGGATTACGCTGAGGCCAGAGCCAGCCTTCATTATGAAAGGGCCATCCGGCTTTTTCAGATGATTTCCCAGGGAACCTACCTTAGCGAAGAGGACGAATATTTTCTCAAATTAGTGGAAAAAGAAGATTCTCTGTTTAAGGAGATTAAGTTGCCCGATGGAAACATTCTATAAAAAAATTCTGGTCATGATTTTAAGCGGAGGAAAAGGCGAAAGGCTTTATCCTCTGACCAAGGACCGGGCTAAACCTTCAGTGCCCTTTGCTGGCAGTTATCGCATTATTGATTTTAGCCTTTCTAACTCCCTGAATTCTGGCTTTAGAAAAATTGCCCTGCTAACCCAATATAAATCTTTATCTTTAGAAAGACATATTCTCCGCGGCTGGAGTATTTTTCATCCAGAAAGCAATGAATACATCATTTCTTTGCCGGCTCAGGGGCGAGTTGGCGAACACTGGTATGAAGGCACGGCAGATGCTGTCTTCCAGAACATCTACACTATACAGCAGGAAAATCCAGATGCTATTCTCATTCTTTCTGGAGACCATGTTTATAAAGCCGACTACCGTCGAGTACTGAAATTCTTTCTTGAGCAACAGGCAGAAGTGGTCATTATGGTTCATACTTGCCCTCTGGAAGAAGCCAGTCGTTTTGGCATAATTTCGGTGAACGAGGATCGTCGTATCGTTAATTTCACGGAAAAACCCAAAAAACCTCAGCCTGTGCCCTGGAACAATAATCTGGCTTTGATTTCCATGGGGGTTTATCTGTTCAGCACACCGGTCCTGGTCAAGGCTTTAATCAAAGATGCCCGGAATACCAGGTCAAGTCATGATTTCGGTAAGGATGTTCTGCCGGATTTAATCAAGCAACACCGCGTTTATGCTTATGTTTATGAAGATTACTGGCAGGACATCGGCACAATAGACGCCTACTGGAAAGCGAATATGGATTTTCTTTCGCCAGAACCACCGATAAAACTCAATGACCCGAACTGGCCGATTCGCACCTATAAACCTCAATATCCGCCGACTTATGTGGGTGGGGGAGAGATAATCAACAGTATTGTTGGTGATGGCTGTTACATCCAGGGAGGCAAGGTGGTCAATTCCATTCTGTCTCCTGGTGTCACAGTAGAACCAGAGACGGAAATAGAAGAATCCATCATCCTGGAAGGAGCCATCATCAGAAGAGGTGCCAGGGTTTTTAAAAGCATCGTTGACAAACAGGCTATTATCCCGGCTAATTTCTCGGTTGGTTTGGACCTGGAAAAAGACCGTTCCTACTTCAAAATTAGCCCTCTGGGCGTAAGAACCATACCCAAAGGCTGGAAACTAGAATGATAAAAAGGTTTGGACTGCAGCCTTTAAGCTTTTCGCTGGAAAGCTCCAAAGAGATGGTGCTTCTCTCTATCATTGCTCAGAGTTTTTTCCAGCCTTTTTCCCTTGATGATAACCTGCTGGTGATTTTAACCGCCCTGACTTCTGGGACGGGGGTAGGTTTCAACCGGGCTTTGCTTTTTCTGAAAGAAGGGGAAAGACTCCAGGCCCGCATGTGGCTTGGCCCGCGTTCGCCGGAAGAAGCTCAGGCCATCTGGTCCATGCTTTCCACCCCGGGCCTTGGTTATGCCGAAATCGTGGAGCACAACCGCGAACTGGTAGAAAGGATGATGGAAACTCTCAGACCCAAGTTGAAGCTGCTGAGCTATAACCTTGATGCTCCGGAGGTTAAAATCCCGGCCCTGGCGGCTAAAAACCAGGAAATTATCCTGGTAGAAGAAGCCAGGGAAGAACCCCTGGTAGATGACAACTTCCGTAATTTTGTGGAGGTGGATTCTTTCCTCTGTCTGCCGCTGGTGGCCAAAAACGAAATTATGGGTGAGATAGTGGTGGATAACGGCATAACCCATGCTCCGATTACCAACAAGGACATAGAGCTGGCCAGCCTTTGTGCTCTGCTGGCTGGTAATTACGTTTATACCACCCATCTGTACAAGAAGGTTCTGGAGATGGAGAAAATGGCCGCTCTGGGCGAGATGGCGGCTTTTATTTCCCATCAGCTTAGAAATCCCATCGTCACCATCGGTGGTTTTACCAGCCAGCTTCTCCACCGACCCTGCGACCAGGAAAAATGTCAGAGAAACCTGGCCATCATTCTTCAGGAAACCAAACATCTGGAAGATATTATCTTTAAGATTAGCCACTTTTTAAAAATCACTATCAAAGAACTCCGGCCGATAGACGTCCGGCCAATTTTACAGTCCATCATAGAACGGCCAGACCTCAAGCTCAAAGCCGAAAACAAGAGATTAATCTTACGCCAGGCTGAAGAATTGCCTAAAATTCTGTGTGACCCTGTTTATTTTGAAGAAGCTATCGTTAACCTCCTGGATAATGCCCTTGACGTCACTCCCGAGGGAGGTTATGTTTACATCCGGGCTTTCCCTCAGAACAGAAAATGGTTAAGGTTGACCATAAAAGATTCCGGACCAGGGCTGGACGAAAAGATGCGGGAAAAAATATTTACCCCGTTTTTTTCGACCAAAGAAAACGGTACCGGCCTGGGACTGCTGTTTGTTAAAAGAGTAATGGAAATGTGTGCGGGGAAGATTGAAGTCCAGAGCAAACCTGGTCACGGGACTCTTTTTAAATTATACTTTAAAATCTCAGAGGAAAAGGTGAAACCATGAAAAAGATACTACTGGTGGAAGATGAAAAAGCTCTCAGCCTTCTTTATGAAGAAGAATTAGAACGGGAAGGCTATGAGGTGGTCGTGGCCTATGATGCTGAATCGGCTCTGGAACAGATCAGAAAAGAAAAATTTGATTTAATAATTACTGATATTCGCATGCCCGGCCGCGATGGCATAGAACTCATTGCCAGCATCATGGGTCTGAGGAAGGATATTCCCATAATCATCAACACTGCTTACCAGAGTTACAAGGATGATTTCATGACCTGGGCGGCTGATGCCTATCTCATCAAATCTTCATCGCTTGATGAGCTGAAGAATAAAATAAAAGAACTACTGGAAAAATCCTCCAGCTAAATTTCAAGAACGCCGAGCCAAGAAAAGAGGATAATCATGCCTGAACTGAGAAAAGATATTCTTACCGGTCGCTGGGTAATTATCTCCACAGAAAGAAGTAAAAGGCCGGACGATTTCCGCCCGGCCCCCGGAGCAGAACCACGACCCGAAAGTTTATCCTTCTGTCCCTTCTGTCCGGGAAATGAAAGCAAGACCCCACCCGAAATTATGGCTGTGCGCCAGTCTGGCACAGAACAGAACCAGCCCGGGTGGCAGATTAGAGTTGTGCCGAACAAATTTCCTGCCCTTCAGCCTGGCCCACCACCACCCAAAAAAACTAACGGAATTTTTCAGTGGATGGAGGGAGTAGGTGTCCATGAGGTAATTATCGAGACACCGGAACACCACCAGGAAATGAGCGAGCTTCCGCTGAGCCATCTTGCAGAAGTCCTGAAGATATACCGCTTTAGAATAAGAGAAATTGAGGAACAATATCATCATCAGTATGTGCAGGTTTTTAAAAACAAAGGGAAAGAAGCCGGTGCTTCTCTTTCTCACCCCCACTCCCAGATAATCGCCACGCCAATAGTTCCTAAACGTATTAAAGAAGAAATTTACGGAGCTGAACGGCTCTATCGCTCCCACTTCCGGGAATGTGCCTTTTGCCGTTTGCTCAGAGAAGAAATCAGCAGTGGTCAGCGCCTGGTTTATAAAAATGACCGTTTTGTCGTGCTGACACCCTTTGCTTCCAGATTTCCTTTTGAGACTGTCATCATTCCCAGAGGGCATTCAGCTTTTTACCGGGATATTTCCGACGAAGATTGTATGGCTCTGGCTGAAGCTTTACGACAATCTCTTCTGCGCCTGAAAATTCAATTAAGCGATCCGGCCTTCAACCTGGTGCTGCACCATGCGCCTAATCCCCAGGTCTCAGATAAAGCCTGGCCTGGCATAGAAAACTACTACCACTGGCATCTGGAGGTTATGCCCATCCTAACCAAGGTAGCTGGCTTTGAGCTGGGCACCGGTTTTTACATTAACCCGGTTCCTCCCGAGGTGGCTGCAGAGTTTTTAAGGAACACAAACATCAGCCAGCGCTAAGCCTCAGGGTTTGACAAGTTTATGGTAAAGCTCCAGGTAGGAAGAGGCCGATTTTTCCCAAGAAAAATCGGCTTTCATGGCCTGTTGCTTAAGGGCCGACCAGTAAGGATCTTTTTCATAAAAAGATACTGCCCGGTCCAGAGCGCTAACCAGGTCATTAGTCTGATAACGCTCAAAACGAAATCCATTGCCCGTAAGAGTTTGCGGGTCAAATTCCACCACACTGTCTTTCAGGCCACCAGTGCTGCGGACAATGGGAATGGTGCCATACCTGAGACTGTACATTTGGGTCAGGCCGCAGGGCTCATAGCGCGAGGGAATGAGAAAATAATCACTACCGGCATAAATCAGTCGGGCTAGGCGATCGTCAAAAGCTATTTTCAAGCCCAAACGGTCCTGGTGTTTTTGTTGGACCTGCTTGAGGAGTTCTTGAATTTTTTCTTCTCCTGTGCCCAGTATTATGAGCAACACATCTCTTTTAAAGATGTCCTCCAGACTTTCCACCAGCAAATCAAAGCCTTTCTGTCCAGCCAGACGAGAAACCATACCGATAATGGGCTGGTTAGCTTCAACCGGCAACTGATACCTGGAGAGCAGCACCCGACGGCAGACCTTTTTACCTGACCAGTCTCGCACAGAATAATTCGCCGGGAGGGCCGGGTCGGTTTCAGGGTTCCATTCAACATAGTCAATGCCGTTCAGAATACCAAACAAACAATTAGACCTTTTTCTCAGAACTCCCTCCAGACCACAGCCAAATTCCGGAGTTTGAATTTCCTGGCTGTAAGTAGGACTGACTGTACTTATAGCTGAAGCATAAAGCAAACCGGCCTTTAAGAAATTAACCTTACCGTAGAACTCCAGGTCTTCTGGGTTGAAGAGGTATTCTGGTAAGCCAATGCGGGAAAGGATTTCCCTGGGAAAAAGCCCCTGATAGGCCAGGTTATGCACAGTAAAAAGTGAGGACGTTTTCTCGAAAAATGGGTCATTCTGGTAGGTGTGTTTCAGGTAAGCAAAAATGATGGCTGACTGCCAGTCATGGGCATGAATCAGGTCCGGCTGAAAACCAAGCTGTTTCATCACCTGCAAGGTGGCCAGGGAGAAAAAGGCAAACCTTTCGCCGTTATCCTCATAGTCACCTTGAGGTGTACCGTACAGATAATCACGGTCAAAATAGAAGTCGTTTTTTATGAGGTAAACCTTAAAACCTTCGGCGCGGTAAACGAAGACAGAAAATTCTTTTTCTGAACCAGGCCAGTCCAGGTTTAATTTTTCCACAACTGTCTCTACCGGCAGGTTTTTTTTCATAACTTCCCGGTAGAAAGGCAAGAAGACCATTAGTTCCAGTCCAGGCTGGCGGCTGAGATATTTAGGAAGGGCTCCGGCTACATCGGCTAATCCGCCGGTTTTAGCCAGCGGTATCATTTCTGAAGCCAGAAAAGCAACTTTCAAATTATTTTGATTCATTAAATCACACTCCTGTCAGGAAAGATTTTTCTCCGAGAAAATAACCTGTGAAAATAACTCGGGGATGTGAGAATCATATACTCCATGAGGATTTAGACTCCAGCCGATGGATGGCTCTATCTTCCTGCCGTTGGCTTCCAACGCTTCAAAACGAGAAAAGCTCATACGCCAGATATCACCGTCACGAGGCGGAAGCGACCGTCCCTGGGCCAGAATAGTCATACCAGACCAGGGAAAGGCAAATTCCACCGTCCAACCCCGGTCCACGTCTGAAGAATTGTTGAGCGTACCCTCCACCTGCACAGCCCATTTCAGGCCGGGAAAATCCCAGTCCATAAAGGCCCAGCGTTTACCCCGGGGATGACGTCCGTAGCGAGAAGCATCCTGGAAGCCGGCCAGTAAGTCAACTTTTCTTCCGGTGAGGTTAAACTCCGGCTGGTCAAAGAAGCTACCTGGTTTAAGCGCGTCCTGCCAGATATAAAAAACTTCATAAATAGTGCCCAGAGCATTTACCTGAAGCTCGTAATAACAATCAGGACCGGCTATGAAAACTTCCACATCATTCTCCAGCCAAATAAAAGAATCTCGTTCCGTAAACTGTGCCCGGACATCAGGTTCTTCCACCCAGAAGGCCAGGTAAAAATACTGTTCATCCCAAAGCGCAGCAATCCTGGTGTCAAGAAAAGCCGGTTGCCCAGTGACTAGGTCCACAAACCTGGCTGATTTTGGTGCTTTTTCCCAGGCCTCCTTATCCAGCCGACCGTTAATTACCAGGGGAACGGGAGTCTTCAGGCAAACATATTCAGCTACCTTAACCTGGTCAAATCTATAATATTTCTTGTCCATAAAACTCTTCCTTCTTATAATTTATTTTATCTTACCAATAAAAATCACATCTTGCAATTAAGACAATTTCAGCAAGGTTTTTCGTTTGACACCCGAGATTACCTGAGGCAGAATTTGGAAGAGAAAAACAGAAGAAACTAAAGAGAAGTAAGATGAAGAGATTTTCCCCAACCAGCCAGCAAGCTGGTGTGGTACTGAAAAAAGGCCGAGAACAATCTGTCCTCAACCATCACCATTGGATATTTTCTGGAGCTATCGCTTCTTATCCGGAAAATTTTCAGGATGGAGAAATTTATCCCGTTTTCTCTTTCGAAGGCCAGCTCCTGGGCTACGGGTATTTCAACCGTCGTTGTTCTTTAGCTGGCCGTCTTCTGAGCTTCGGTCAGGCCGAACCCTACACAACTCTTGAAGACAACCTCAGGCAGGCTGTGGAGCTGAGGAAAAAAGTTTATCCCGAAGCTGAAGCTGTCAGGCTGGTAAACGGAGAAAGTGACCATCTGCCGGGCTTGATTGTAGACCGGTACGGACCAGGTCTGGTACTGCAGGTTTCTACTCTGGGCCTGGAAAAATTGAAGCCGCTGCTAATTGAGCAATTAATTAACCTTCTTCGTCCAGTCTTTATCTACGAAAAATCATCTCTTCCTTCAAGAAGAGAAGAAGGGTTGCCTGATTTTGAAGGCCTTCTTTACGGAGAGCTTAATGAACCAATCCTGGTGACAGAGAATGGACTGAAATTTAAGATATTCATAAGCCAAGCACAAAAGACCGGATTTTTTCTTGACCAGCGGCAGATGAGAGAACTGGTCGGGCAAATGACTAAAGGTTTTAAAGTTCTGGATTGTTTTTCTTACACTGGCGGGTTTGCTCTAGCTGCCTTAAAAGGGGGAGCACGGGAAGTCGAGCTTGTGGATTACTCCAGAAAAGCTCTGGAAGTCGCCAGAGAGAACATGCTTCTGAATGGCTTTGGCAAAGAGCATTTCAGGATTATTAATGAAGATATGTTTTCTTTTCTTGAAGCTCAGAAATCTCTTTCTCATGACCTGGTCATACTTGACCCGCCTGCTTTCGCTAAGAAAAAAACTGACCTGAAAAAGGCTCTTAAGGCTTACCGTCGCTTAAACGCTTTGACTATGTCCAGGATGAAGCGGGGAAGTTTTCTTCTGACTTTCTCCTGCTCCTATTATGTGGAGACCTCACTCTTTCAGAAAATTATTTTCCAGGCAGCCCTAGAAGCTAACCGCGAAGCTAGAATCATTCAACGCCACCGGATGTCCTTTGACCACCCGGTCAATGTCTTTCATCCCGAAAGCGATTACCTTAAAGGTCTGTTGCTTTATCTCAGCTGAGACCGGTTTCCGGCCGCTTGTTTTATTTTCTTTAATTGTCTCCAGCGGAAAAATTCCATATAATCAGCTGAAGGAGGCAATGTCATGGATTCCAGGGAAATAATAAAAAGGACACATCGCATTTCAGCCCTGATTGGCTATGCTGTTTTTGCCGCCCTTCTTCTTTACCTGGTTCTGGCCGAACTGTTGAAAGCCAAACTGGCTCCTTTCCACGGACTTTATGGCCTAAAAGATATGCAGTCAATAAAAAACTACCGCTATCTTTTTTACGGGTTGTCAGCGGCCAGTGTTATTCTGGCCCGGTTGCTTCAGGCCCTGCTGCTCCGCAAAAAGCCCGGTGATACACCTCTGGAGCTGCTTAACAAATTGCACCGTACTTACTTAATTCTGGTAATTATGAGTGAATTTCCGGCCATGTTCGGCCTGATTCTATTTTTGCTCTGGGGATTAACACGAGATTTTTACATCCTGCTCGGTATCTCAGTCGTGGTTCTGTTCATCTTCTTTCCCCGCCGTCAGGCCTGGGAACAGTGGCTGGTAGAAAAAACTGGCAGTATAGACTGGAGCACTGGAAATTGAAAGTCGGCATTCTTGCTGGCAACTAAAAAGCCTAACATTATTGGGTGGAACAGAAGAATATTTTCTGAACAAATATTGTATAAATAAATTAATGATATGAATAAAATATTTTTGAGGAAAGGTTTTCCATGAAAAAAAATCTTGTTTTTCTCTTTTCTTATTTATTCCTTATTTTATTTGATTGCGGCCTTCTGCCTCCGTTGGTGGCCTCCACAGAAGAACGGCCGATAAAGTATGAAATCTCAGTTGAACTTTTACCCGAGACTCAGATGATTAAAGCTCGGGAAACCATCACCTGGACCAACCTCACCCGGGACTATGTGCCTGACCTGCAGCTTCATCTTTACTGGAACGCTTTTAAGAACGAACTATCTACACTGGCCAGAGAAGCCAGAAGAGAAAATCTTTTCCGTCGCTACAGACCGAAGAAGGACAGGTGGGGGTGGATAAAAATCTTGTCCCTGACCACGGCTGAAGGAGGAGACCTGATAAATAATTCATCGTTTATCAGCCCGGATGAGCCTTACAACCCAGATGATGAGACTGTCTTAAGAGTTGAATTGCCCGAACCGCTGGCTCCAGGACAAGCCATCCAGCTAAACCTGGAATTTCAAGGGAAAGTGCCGGCCAATGGACTGAGAACCGGGGTTTACCGTGATGGTTATTTCATCTCCCAATGGTTTCCCAAGCCAGGTGTTTACGAAGAAGGGAAGGGTTGGAACTGCCATGAATACCACCTGAATTCAGAGTTTTTTGCTGATTTTGCCGACTTTCTGGTCAGAATAACTGTGCCTCAGAATTTTGTCGTGGGCGCCTGTGGGGAAGAAGTAGATAGACACCTTGACCCTAAAAACGGCAAAGCCACCTACACTTATCGACAGGATAACATCCACGATTTCGCCTGGACAGCTTCACCACGCTTCCTGAAGATAGAGCGCTGGTTCAGAGGCGATGAAGAAGTAACCCCCGAAGAATACCAGAAGATGTCCGAGCTGCTGGGACTTCCGCTTGAGGAAGTCAAACTTCATGACGTGAAGATGATTCTGCTCATAGAAAAACAGCATCGGAAGCAGGTGGAACGTCATTTTAAAGCTCTACGGGCAGCCCTTAAATATTACGGACTCTGGTATGGGCCATACCCTTACCGTACTATTACCATGGTTGACCCACCATTCCGCACCGGTAGCGGAGGAATGGAATATCCAACGCTTTTCACGGCAGGAACATCCGTGCTCGCACCTGCACAGGTCCTATCACCAGAAGGAGTAATCATTCATGAATTCGGCCACAATTACTGGTACGGAATGGTAGCCAACAATGAGTTTGAAGAAGCCTGGCTAGATGAAGGCATAAATACTTATTCCACAGGTCGAGTAGCAGCCAGAGCTTATGGCCCAGGCCAGCTTCCGTTGCGTTTTAACGGACTGCCGCTCAATTGGTTTATTAGATTGCCCTCTACTTATGACTGGCAGACCGACCGTCTATTTATCTCTGCTATTACCAGGCTGGACCCCATCGTTAATCCATCCTGGAAATTTTATAATTCAGGGAGCTACAGTCTGAATGTTTACATGAGAGCTTCTACCTGTCTTAACACTCTGGAAAGGCTGCTGGGTGAGAAGACCTGGGCCAGAGTAATGAGAACCTTTCAGCAGAGGTACAGGTTCAAACACCCGAAAACGGAAGATTTCATCAGCGTAGTAAACGAAGTTTCCGGCAAAGACCTGAGCTGGTTTTTTGAGGAATTTTTCTGGAGCACTAAAGATTTTGATTACGGAATAAGCCTGGTGCAAAGCCAGTTGAAACCAGGAAAGCAGTCAGGTGTGTTTGAACCGGCCCTACCCGGTAGTTTCCCTGTCCAGAAAGAACAAAAATCAGATCAGGAAAGGCCCGACAAAAAAATAAGTAAAAAAATTTACCAGTCCACGGTGATTGTCCGCCGTTATGGTGAAGCCAGAGTGAGTCCAGAAGAGAAGATAAAATTAAAAGTTGTTTTTACGGATGGTTCAGTGGAATGGAGAGAATGGGACGGTCAGGGCCGGTGGGCCAGGTTTGAATTTGAAAAGCCAGCCCGGATTAAACAGGCTCTTCTGGACCCGGATGGTGTCTGGTTGCTGGATTCTAACCTGGCCAACAACAGCTACACCGAAAAAGGCCCGGTAGCCAGAATAGTTTCGGCCTCAACCAACCTGCTCTGGTTGATGCAGAATTTCTGGCTCACCTTAAGCTCGTTACTATGAGGGAGAAGGAGAAGAAAATGTCTATCTATAAATGTCTCCAATCAGGAATTCAGCAAGGATTCTCTCACCTGCGCCTGGCCTTTTATCTCTGGGCGATTTTTCTGGTAATATCTGTTATTACCGTAATTCCTTTGATTTCATTAATAGGGAAAAATCTGGGACATTCCCTTCTGGGCCAGCCGGTAGCCATGCCCTTTGAACTGAATCTGGTGGAAATTTTCCTCAATCATCAAGCTCTTCTTGGGCCATATTTATCTTTGCTGCTCGTCTTTGCATTGTTTCTGGCCATTTTTTCTTTTTTCCTTAACGGCGGGCTTTTTGGCCGCGTCCTTTCTGCCGAAAAAACTAACCTCAGAGACTTTTTAGCTGATGGCACCCGTTTTTTCTGGCGTTTTTTCCTCAGCGGTCTGGCTTTCATTCCATTTTTTCTAATTCTGCTCATTTCTTACCGGATTCTGGTTAGCCCCCTGAACCTGTGGACAGAAAAAGCTGTAACTGAATGGCCCTTAATCATTGCTTCCAACCTTAAATTAATACTTTTCCTGTTGCTCTGGACCATTTTCCGGCTGAGTCTGGACCTGGTCAGAATTATTCTGGTTAAAGAAGGCGACCGAGTGATACCATCTTTGAGAGCCACTTTTCTATTTCTCCGCCGGCACTTTTTCCGTTTTTGGAGTTTGTTTTTGTGGTTAGGCCTGGTTTATCTCCTTATAACCCTGGTTTTCTTCTTTCTGGGAAAATTATTTTCCAGCCAGCAGCTGGCTGGACTAATAATGCTCATCATCCTGGGCCAGGCCCAAATCTTCTTCCGTGTTTTTTTCAGAATAGTTTTTATCAGTGCCGAAAGTTGCTATTATATGATGTATAGATGAAGCTAATTATAAAACACAGAGGTAAGATAGATGTTGAAGGTAAAATTTCTGGGAGCAGCTGGTCAGGTCACAGGTTCCTGCTATTATTTGCAAACTGACGGCCTGAATTTTCTGGTAGACTGTGGCCTTTATCAGGAAAGAGAATTCCTCAGCCGCAACTGGAACCCTTTTCCTGTGTCACCTGAGAAAATTGATTATCTTCTTTTAACCCATGCCCATCTGGACCACAGTGGACTGATTCCCAAGCTCGTGCGCGAAGGATTTAAAGGGAAAATTCTATGCACTGCGCCCACAGCAGAATTATTACCCATTGTTCTATATGATACAGCCAAACTGCAGGAAGAAGATGCCGAAATAAAGAAGAAAAGACACGAAAAAGAAGGACGCCGTGGGCCATACCCAGAAGTGCCGCTCTACACCATGGCGGATGTGGACCGAGTACTTCCTCTTATAGAAGCTGTTGATTATGACCTGCCCGTAAGTCTTGGTTCCGAGCTCAGCCTCACATTTCACGACGCAGGTCACATTCTGGGTTCTTCTATTATAGAAATTATAGGCCGCACCGGCGGTGAAACTCGTAAAATTTTATTCAGTGGAGACCTGGGACAATGGAATAAGCCACTGGTCCGCGACCCAGAAACTTTCGCTGAGGCAGATTATGTTTTTTTGGAAGCAACTTACGGCGACCGCGACCACGACCATCCAGAAAAAGTGGGGGAGAGGTTGGCGGAAAACGTGAACTGCGTTTACCAACGCCAGGGCAACCTGGTTATTCCTACCTTTGCCATAGAAAGGGCCCAGGAATTGATGTATCATTTGAATTTACTTGTACAAAATAAAAAAATCCCCGTCCTGCCTGTTTTCTTGGATAGTCCGATGGCCGTCAGTGTCACCAATGTTTTCAGTCACTACCTGAAGTATCTGGATGAAGAAAGCCGGCAGCTTTTTGCCTCAGGCCAGAATCCCTTTGCTTTTCCTGGCCTGAAGCTTATCCAGAGTTTTGAAGATTCGAAAAAAATACAGCAAGTTAAAGGTTCGTCTATCATCATGGCTGGTTCTGGCATGTGCACCGGTGGCCGCATAAAACAGCATCTGGTGAACAACATCGGCCGACCGGAATCAACTATATTATTTGTCGGTTATCAGGCGCGTGGAACCCTGGGCCGTCAGATTCTCGAGGGCCAGTCACCGGTGAGAATTTATGGGCAGATGTATGAGGTCAGGGCCACCATCGACCAGATTCAGGGTTTTTCGGCTCATGCTGACCGAAAACAGCTTCTTTACTGGTTGAGTTCTTTTCAGCGACCGCCGCGAAAACTTTTTCTGGTCCACGGTGAAACCGAAGCTATATCTCATTTAGCTACTGAAGTGCAGAAGAGTTTGAAATGGTCAGTGACTGTACCTCAATACCTGGAAGAAATTATTCTTGATTAACCTATAAATTTATTAAGGAGTTGCTTTATGCGAGACCTGTTTTCTGAGTTAAGGCCAATGGAGAGAAGGAAGTTTCTGAGCCTCGGCTTTCAGGGTGGCCTGGCTCTGGCCGCCAGCCCTTTTCTGGTCAAATCTCTGCTGGCCGGAGCCGAAGGTCAAAAACTCAACCTGGCGGATGAGGTTCTGGAAAAAGCTCTGGCTCTGGCTCTGAAGAGAGGTGGAGACTTTGCTGATGTCTATGTGGAAAACCGGATTACCCGGACGATTATCATGGAAGAAGGCAAATTTAAGAGTGCGGTTTTTGGTCTGGTCAGAGGAGCAGGAGTCAGAGTCATTGACGGTGATAAAACCGGATACGCCTACACCGATGAATTGACCGAAGAAAAAATCCTAAGAGCTGCTGAGATGGCTTCCCTCATCGCCGTCTCTAGCAAAAAGACACCGCCGGTAAACCTCAAAGAAGAAAAAAGACCCTCTTACGTTAAGGTAAAGATTCCTCTTCAGGAAGTAGCTGATGCCAAAAGAATGGAAATAATGAAACGAGCTCATGAAGCGGCTTTGAGCTATGACCCCAGAATCAAGATGGCCTTCATCAATTATTATGACGAAATCAGGGAACGGATTATCGCTACCAGCGAAGGAGTGCTGCTCAGAAGCAGCCTGCCGCTTATTTTCTTTATCGTCCAGACATTAGCGGTTGGTAATAATACCTCACACATGGGAAGAGAACGGCTAAGTCAGCACGCAGGTATAGAAATGTTTGAGGAATTGCCACCGGAAAAAGCTGCCAGGGAAGCAGCCCGTGAATCTGTGGCCATGTTGGAAGCTAAGGAAGCCCCGGCGGGAAAGATGGATGTGGTCATTCAGAACGGCTGGGGTGGAGTGCTGGTTCATGAAGCGGTCGGTCATCCGCTGGAAGCCGACAACATTGCTCGGCAAACCGGTGCCTTTGTCGGTAAGCTGGGCAAAAAGGTGGCTGCTGATATTTTCACCATGGTGGATGATGGTAGTCTACCAAATTTCCGGGGCACCACTGATTTTGATGATGAAGGCACCCAGATGAAGAGAAACGTGCTGATCGAAAACGGAGTCCTGGTCAAGTTCATGACTGATGTGCTTTCTGCCAAACAGCTAAAAATGGAACGCACCGGTAATGGACGAAGGGAAAGCTTTCGCCATTACCCGATTCCACGTATGACCAATACTTTCATTGAAAGGGGAAAAGATAAGGCTGAAGACATTGTTGCTTCTACCAAGAATGGTCTTTATGTCCAGAGCTTGAGCGGGGGCAGTGTAGACCCGACTACTGGAGTTTTCAATTTTACCTGTCGGGAAGCTTACCTGATAGAAAACGGTCGAAAAACCACACCAGTCAAAGGAGCCACTCTAATCGGCAGCTGCCTTGACGTCATCACTAAAATAGATGCGGTGGCTGATGACCTTGCTTTTGGCCCTGGAATTTGTGGCAAAGGGCAGTCAGCAGAAGTTACTGCTGGCCAACCAACAGTGCGCATTCGCGGCATCACAGTAGGCGGAACCAGACAAAGAGCATAATGGGAGGGAAAAAATGGATTTTAAAAACATTGCTGAACAGGTAATTAAGGAAGCAAGGAAAAAAGGTGCTGACCAGGCAGAGGTCTATCTGGTAAAAAGCCGGCAGCTCAGCCTGGAAGTGCGAAACGGCGAAATAGAAAGTGTGCAGGAAGCAAGCAGCTATGGACTGGGACTACGACTGATCAAAGATAAAAAGCTTGGTTTCGCCTATATTAACGATTTTCGAAAAGAAAGTCTGAACGAAGTTATCAGTCGTGCCCTGGAATTGGCGCGGGCGGTATCGGCTGATGAAAACAACGTATTGCCGGTAGACACGGGAATAACCGAAGTAAAGGGACTTTATGACCCGACGCTGGCCCAAGTGCCAGTGGAACAGAAAATAAGTTTGCTAAAAGAAGTAGAACAATTGGCTCTGCAGGTTAAGGGCATAAGCAAAAGCGCAGGAGCCAGCTACGGCGAAAATGAAAAAGAAATTATTTTAGTCAATTCTAATGGCCTCAGCAAAAGTTATAAGGCTTCTGGCTGTGGTTATGGTGTAGGAGTAGTGGCGGAAAAAGGTGAGCAGAAATCTTCAGGTTATGAATCCTGTAACCGCCGGTTTTTCTCTGACCTTAAACCTGCAGCTGAGGTAGCCAGAGAAGCAGCTAGAAAAGCGCTGGAAATGCTGGACCCTAGACCGGTTAAAACTCAGAGAGCTGCTGTCATTTTTGACCCGGATGTAGCCTATGCCATTCTTGGTGGGATTGTCCAAGCAGTTAACGGACAGAACGTCTTGCAGGGCGCCAGCTTTCTGGGGAAAAAGCTAGGCCAGAAAATAGCCAGCGAATTAATCACCATCATTGACGACGGGACCCTGGAAAAAGGGCTGGCCAGCGCTCCGTTTGATGGTGAAGGGGTGCCCACCCAGAAGCGGGTCATCGTGGAAAATGGTGTCCTGAGGGGTTTTCTCTACAACACCTACGCTGCCCGAAGAGCCGGGGTTAGAAGCACTGGAAATGCTACTCGGGCTGGTTTTACCAGCCTGCCCGGCATCGGGCCCCATAATTTTTATATAATGAAAGGCAGCCACAAACCAGAAGACATCATTTCTGCTACGGAAAGAGGAGTACTGGTCAAAGAAGTAACTGGCTATGGTATTAACCCGGTCAACGGTCATTTCAGCGGAGGAGCTTCTGGCCTGTGGGTGGAAAAAGGGAAAATTGCCTTTCCGGTTAAGGGTATCACCATCGCTGGCACAGCTGAAGAAATGCTCAACGGCATTGACCTATTGGGTCAGGACCTCGACCTAAACCGCAGTCTCACCGCTCCCACGCTGCGCATAAAATCACTGCAGATTGGTGGGGAATAATTAAATAGTTTATCTGTTTAGTTGTCCTTTATTTCAGGCTGAGGCTCTTTTCCAGGTAACCGCCCTTAAGTGAATCATAGATGAGTTTGACCTGGCCGCTGCCCTCTATCAGTAAACGAAAATCAACCCTACCAAAACCGGGGATTCCATTTTCCACCAGAAAATAATTGTCTCTAACTTTTACTGGTTCTACCAGCTGTCTGAAGCGATCCTGAAGAAGACCGGCAGAAATCAGCTTGGCCTGGCCCTTTAGGCTGAGCCGGTCTGGCCGATGCAGTTTTCTGCGGGAAGCTAGAGCAGAAATAGAAGGTGTGACCTGACTGTTGGCCACTCTAACATCAACCTGGAAAAGACCATTCCCCAGCTTTTCTACTTTAACCTCCTCAAAACTCAGCCGTGGCAGCTGGTCAGCGTGATAAAGCACAAAAGCAGTGTTACGGTGGCAGGTTTCAGCCAGACGGAAAAGAGCTGGCACCCGGCGGCCAAATTTTTTAACGCCGCCAATTTCAACCTCTCCGTAAAGCGGGTGTTTGTATGGTTTCCATTCTACTAACTGTTCGCCCATTAAAACTAGTTGATGATAGAGAATTTCTTCCTCGCTGAATCCGCCACCAAACCTTAAAGGCCGGGAGTCGTCTTCTTCTTCTTCAGCTGAACGAGAACGTCTTGGTTGAGTACCGGCATACTGGTCAAAATCTAGTTCGTTAGAAAAAGTGAAAATGCCTAAAGAATTATAAAAGAAATCGATACTGCCGCCATAAACCGTATACATGTCCTTATAGATGGTGATGTAGCGGTAGCCGGGTAAAATCTTTTCTCCATTCTTACCGATGAAATCGTAAACCTGACGGTCAGCAGGCAGCACCTCTCCCAGATTCTTGGCGCCAGGACCGCGCAGGATCATACCGCCATAATTGTGGAAGGACTGAGCTCCCAT
The DNA here is from genome assembly GCA_014359965.1 of Candidatus Aminicenantota bacterium. GTDB lineage: Bacteria > Acidobacteriota > Aminicenantia > Aminicenantales > Saccharicenantaceae > Saccharicenans. The sequence goes on along the minus strand of JACIYK010000015.1, from coordinate 5,179 downwards.
GATATTCGGGTGAGACATGACAAAATCTCGCACAGCCTTGGTTTCCGGCCAGCAGAAAGGATAGGGCCCCGCGCCTCTCTGCACGTAATTAGGCTGCCAGTTATAGCCAAAGTTGCGGTTCATATCATATCCGCCAGGGCCGTCCTCGTTAATCAAGCCATCTCCATCATTATCTATACCTTCCGTCCCCAGAAGAATGAATTCACCCTTTTCTCCTGGTTTACAGGGAACCATCACCAGCGGATTTTCAGGGCTGGTTTTATAGTTTCCATCTGGCACTCTTTTTCTCATGTAGGTTATAGAGCCGTCACCATCCAGGTCATCAGGCCCGTCTTCATCCAGTTGCCCATCCCGGTCATCATCGTAAGGAACCAAACCGGAGCGGGGTGAATTGGAATCAGCTGGCTGATGGAGAAAATAATCGCGGCTATCAGGGTTCATGGTGGGCACAATGTAGAAAGCGCGATCACGCAGCAAACGGTCAACGTATTCCAGTTTCCCGGCATTTTTTAGAAGGTAGTAAATGGTGTAAAGAGCCACTTCCGTTCCTTGAATTTCGTTGCCATGGATGTTTCCATCTATGTAAAAGCCAGGCTTATTCTCGGCTGGGCCAGTAGCTGGATTATTGATAATCACCGCCCAGATATCCCGTCCCTGGTAAGACTTCCCGATAGAAACAAGCTTCATCAACCGGGGGTAGGCTTTTTCTAGCGCTTTTAAGGCCTTTGTTAGCTCAGCATGGTCATAAAAATGGTCAAATGACAGACGCACCTCATTACCCTTACTGACTTTCTGCGTGGCTACAGCGCTGGTGAGTCCGAGCCCCAGGCATATGATGGTCATAAAACAAAAAAGAGCATTTATTTTTTTCATTGCCCCTCTCCTAATCAATTTTTAAGCTGAATTCCAGAGGATTAATTTTATTTCCCCAAACCTTACCTCTGAGCTGAGTACCTTTTTTACCCTGGACAATCCATTCCAGTTGGCGCGTTTCTCCAGCCTTGAGGAAAGGAAGCGCTTCCACTGGCTTACCAGCAAAAAGCCTCTGGCCGGGTTCTAAAATTAACTTCACCCGGAGCGGGTAAGCGGTAAGTGCACGTCTTCCCTGGGCCGTGGAAGTGGGCAGAGCTCCTGTGTTTTGAAGATAAACAGTTACCCGGTAGGTGTTCGATCCGAGCCTTTCTATCTTATGACTTTTTAAAACCAGCCGGGGTAGTTTCTCGAGTAGCTTAAGGCAAAAGTCAGTGTGGAATTTTAGCGTATTCTGCAGCTGTTCGACCGGTGGAATGTATTTTATCCCCGGAACGAAACCGCCGATTTCTACCTCTCCGAGCTGAGGATGCTGGAAGGGCTTCCAGTCCACAAAGCCTGATCCTTGAAGCACAGAATCAGAGTAGGTGAGAAGGTAACCTTCCGGATGTTCTTCACCTGAAGCTCCAGGCCTTGACCTTGGCATTTTTTCCATCATTTCTGCCATTCGGGCTGGTGTTACCTGTCCAGATTTTATCATCTTCATAAGCATAGAAGCGTTGAAATTAGGTGGAGCTCCCTGTTCCTTAAGAAAAGTTGCAATTTTTTCTTCTCCCAAGGCTAAGAACTCTTCCGAGGACATGGATTTCAGCCTGTCCATGGTGATGCCTTCTTTTTTCTCTTCCTTTTTGGGCTCCGGCACCTGCCAGAGGTCAAAGGAAAAGACCGGAACTCCATACTGGTAATAACAAAATGCAGCGAACGATCCTTTACCCACACCCTTAGCTCTTTTTTCTAAGTAATCCAGTCCTGCCTGTTTGAGTCCCTCTTTATATACTTTCTGGATTTCTTCATAAATAACCTGATCAGCCCGGTCTATGGTCATAGCTGGTCCCAGGCCGAGAAAGGTGGCTACCATGCTTTCATCAATTTCCATACCGCGACCAAAGCCAGAGGCTTTAAGAGTATCGATGATTTCTTTCATGGTATATTCTGTCTCTGGATCCAGGCCAAGGAAGGTGGCAAACTGGCGTGGCACCCGAACTTTATCGGCCCCAACTCTGGCCTGTCCGGTTTGCTGCATGTTGAGAAGGTTATTCTCGGTGGAAAAATTGATAACCATAGCTATGTGATGATGGTCAAACATGAACTTCAACAGAGCTTCTACCTCAGGTTCTGAGGCCGGATAAAGCCCAGCTCTTTTCTCAAAATACTCAAAGTCATGGGCAAAATTGCGGTTTAAAGCCACACCACCAGGGCCATCTTCGTTGAACTGTCCATCGCCATCGTTGTCCAGGCCTTCGGTATAAAGGAGGTATTCACCCTTTTCTCCTTTTCTGGAATCAGCTAACCTCAACAACCTAGGATTTTTGGCGTCAACTATCCACTGACCTTCGGGGCTTTTAACCCTCATCGTGGTGATGAAACCATCTCCATTCATATCTTCTGGCCCGTCCTCATCTATCAGACCATCATTATCTTCATCGACCGGCCTGGCATTAAAATCTCGCTCAAATTTGGGCTTAGAAAAATAAGCTGAGGCCGCATCGGGGTTGAGAAGGGGAAAAAGGTAGATGGTATGGGTCCTAAGAAACTCTGTCCAGTTTTTATCACGACCGTAAGCGTTTAGAATGTCTCTGGCTATCTTTAGAGCTGCTTCAGTACCTGGCAGATGATATCCCTCCAGGTTAGCAGCTATCAACACAGCCTGTCTCTCCCCAGGTTTAAATTTCTGGATTTCTGCCGCTATCTCAAGACCAACTATCTCCAACTTGCCAGCGGATTGGCCTAGAAGTATTAAGCGGCAGAGATCAGGTTTGTCGGCCGCCAGGTTCTTTAAGAGAGCGGCAACATCCTGCGGAGAATGGTATTTTAGTTCTGCCTGGGAAAATAAATAAATCCAGAAGGCAGAAACAAAAAGAAAACTGCTCAGTACAAAAAACGTTTTCGTCCTTCTTAGATTCATCTTGAAGCCTCCTTAAATCAAGGATACGAAAAAATTAGCTTTCAGCTTTTCAATCTGGTTTATTTTTTTGCCTGTAAGTATTTCCATTTTTCTCGAATAAGCTTTCCATCTTTAGGTGCCACATTTCCACTACAACTTAATACAGTTCAACTTTTCTTAACACAACTGTTTGTAAAATTTCAAGTAAAAACTCTTCTTCTTCCTGGTCGTATTTATTCTTATAATGACAGAGTAATGACAATAAAACCAAAAGGAAGGCTGTTGTTTATGTACAATCCACGGGCTTTTATGTTTCAAAGGATATGGGACAGAAGTTTAAGGCCATCGGCAGCGGAATCCATCCAGACCATTACGCCCTCTGGATTGACCCGAAAAATCCTCTTCATTTAATCGGCGGTAATGATGGTGGCATAGATATCAGTTTTGATGGTGATAAAACCTGGTGGCTGGAGCTAAACATTGATGCCGCTGAAGCTTATCAGATTGGTTATGATTTCAACATTCCTTACTGTATATACTATTGTGGACTGCAGGATAATGGATGCTGGATTGGTCCCTCTAATTCGTTTGATGTCAGGGGCATATGAAAAGAACACTGAGAATTTATCAGCGGCAGAGACGGATGCTTCGTTTGGCCAGACCCAAAAAACAGCCACTTTATTTACGCCAACTCCCAAAACAATAGACTGGTTAAAAGAGACTTGAGAGCTGGTTTATCCAGGTAGATACGTTCGGAAGCACCAATTTCTAAAAAACCTTATAGTTTTAACTGGAATACAACACCAATTGTCATTTCTCCGCATGATTATCAAATTATATATTGTGGCGGAAATTTTCTTTTTAGGCCAAGTGATGGGGGAGGATACTCCTGGGAAAAATCAGTCTGGACCAGACTACCAATGACCCTAAAAAACAAGTAGATGGTGTTGGCCCGATTACCGTAGAAAACAGCGGGGCAGAAGTACACTGCACAATAATGGCGATTGCTGAATCGCCAGTTAAGCCGGAAATCATATGGTTGTCACGAATGATGGACTTGTCCACGTTTCTACTGATGGCGGTCATACATGGGTTAACCTGACAAAAAATATTCCAGAATTATCTGCCTGTGCCTGGTGTTCAAGAATAGAAGACTCTCACTTTGAACCCGGAACGGCCTAGTAGAGTTATGATAATCACAGGACAGATGAATACCGACCATATGATGTGTTTATGACCAATGTGATTTTGGCCGCAACTGGAAATCAATAAAAAGCAATCCCCATAGAATTTGGCTGGGTCTATGTAATAAGAGAATATGCACTAAATAAAAATTTACTATTAGTTGGAAAATTATTTGGATTTTATTTAATTTATTACTAGTAGTCATATTATATTAAGCTACATAGGAAAAACTTACCAACAGTAGGTGTGCATGATATCGCTATTCATCCAAGGTAAAATGATTTAATCATAAGTACACATGGCCAAGTATATGGATACTCGACGATATTTTTTTTCTTAACAGAAATAAATCCTGATTTATAAAATAATAATTTTTATCTCTTTCGTCCTAAAGATGTCCAGATGATGTTTTGTTCAGCAAAATGATAGATTTTTATTACTAATTTTAATTTTTCCGGTAAAAGCCCAGTCTTATGACTTAACCTTGTTTATCTTATAAATTAAGAAGTACTTGGCGAAACACGCGTACAAATTAAAATTCAAAAGAATAGACAGTAACTAAACTACCTTTATCTAGGTCAATTTGTTGTAACAAAACAAACTTGATTCTTCAATTTCTCATTAAAGCTCCTGATGGTAAAAAATACGCACTCGGTACAGCAGCTCCTAGCCAGCTAAGCTAAGTTACCCTTTTTAATTATTAAAAAAATATAAATGGGTGAACATGAATACAAAACTGAATTTACAGTATTTACAGTCAGGCCGGTCCCTGGTTTGAAGTGGATGTAGAGGAGCTCCGGGAACAATACAAAGTGATAGGGGAGCTTGCGCGAGCTAACTTTTATTTTATGAAGGGCAAAAGAAGCTGTTTTAAGAGAATTAAATGAATTAATAAAAATTTTTTTCTATATCTTATGTATTTCAAATTTTATATATTCCAAACGGAAAGTTCGTTTAGCTGCCTTTCAGCTCTTTAAGATAAAATTTTTCGTTGTCAGCTAAATATGGTTCTTTTATCTTTATGGAGATCAATTTCCAGTTTTCCGGATAGACCCCAAAAGACCTAAAAAGAAAAGGCAG
>JACIYK010000149.1 GCA_014359965.1 Candidatus Aminicenantota bacterium | reverse complement strand
GCTTCGGGTACCAAATGAATATGGAGGCCTTAGCAAGCAGCCTTTATAAAAGAGGTTCTACAAGCTTTTACCCTTTCTTCTTTCTCCAGAAATAAATCAGGAATATTTCTTTCGTTTGTTATTATCTTGACTTATAATCCAGTAAAATGATTATAATTTATTTCTCATAAAACTAAACACAGGAGAGTAAAATGAGTTACCGAAATAACAAACGGCTGCTTAAGTTTTTAGCTTTTTCACTTTTAATTTTTCTACTTCCTACAGCAAGATTTTCTCTTCTAGCTCAGGAAGACAGTAATCCTTTTTTCTCTGCCTATAAAACTCCGTTTGAAGCACCACCCTTTGACCGCATAAAACCTGAACATTTTCTGCCCGCTGTAAAAAAAGGACTGGAGTTACAAAAAGCTGAGATTGAAGCAATTATTAACAATCCCCAGCCGCCTAGCTTTGAAAATACTATCGTGGCTCTTGACCAGAGTGGTCAATTTCTTTCCAGGGTTATGGCTGTATTCGGAGCTCTCCAGGGAGCCAATAGTTCCCCGGAATTGCGGAAAATTGCGGAACAGATTTCTCCTTTGACCACTGAGGCACGATCCAGCATCTACCTGAATGAGAAACTATTCTCCCGGGTCAAGGCTGTCTATGACCAGAAGAATAAGTTAAAGCTTGACCCGGAGCAACGTTTTGTCCTGGAAAAAATTTATCAGGATTTTGTCAGGTCCGGCGCACTTCTAAAAGCTGAGGACAAAGAAAAGCTGGCCAGGATAGACCGGGAGCTCTCTCTTCTCTCCTTAAAATTCGGAAATAATCTTCTACAGGAAACAAATAACTTCAAGTTGGTCATTGAAAACAAGAAAGATTTAGAAGGTTTGCCGCCGAACGCCATAGCTAGTGCCGCTGAAACTGCCCGGAAAATGGGGCTGGAAGGAAAATGGGTTTTTACCACTCAGGTTCCCAGCCTGATTCCTTTTTTGCAGTATGCCAAGAAAAGAGAACTGCGGGAAAGGCTTTTTAAAGCCTACATCAGCCGCGGAGACAATTACAATGAATTCGATAATAAAGAAATCATAAAAAAGATTATCAGGCTGCGAACCGAAAGGGCTCAGCTGCTGGGCTATCCGACCTTTGCCCATTATGCCATTGAACCAAACATGGCCAGAACGCCAGAAAAAGTGGAGGAGTTTTTGCTTCAGCTATGGGGATATGCTCTTGAGCGAGCTAGGCTGGAACAAAAAGAAATGCAGGAAATAGCCGATGAAGAAAAGGCTGGATTTAAAATTGAACCCTGGGACTGGTGGTATTACGCAGAAAAATTAAGAAAGAAAAAATATAACCTGGAAGAAGACGAAATCCGTCCCTATTTTTCTTTAGAAAACGTTAAGAACGGCATCTTCACTCTGGCCAACCTTTTATACGGGTTGAAGTTTGAAAAAAGAAGCGACCTGCCAGTTTATCATCCTGAAGTAGAGGTCTATGAAGTTAAAGAAAGTAACGGGCAGCACGTGGGGCTGCTTTACCAGGACTTTTTCCCCCGAGCTTCCAAGAGAAGCGGAGCCTGGTCTGGAGCCCTACGTCGTCAGGCTTATGAAAAAGGAAAAAGAATTGCCCCCATTGCCACCATGGTCTGTAACTTTACCAGGCCCACAGAAAACACCCCCGCTCTGCTTTCGCTGTCAGAAGTCGAAACCTGTTTTCACGAATTCGGTCATGCTTTGGCCACCCTGTTGGCCAACGGTCGTTATCACAAACGTTTTGTTCCAAGAGATGGAGTTGAGTTACCTTCTCAGATTATGGAGAACTGGGCCTTTCAGCCTGAATTGCTGAAAAAATATGCCTTCCACTATAAAACAGGAGAAACCATACCCGAGGAGTTAATCCAGAAAATTAACAACAGTTCTCTGTTCAATCAGGGTTTTGCTTCCACTGAATACTTGGCTGCCTCCCTTCTGGACCTTTACTGGCACAAAACTATTTTCCAGGATGAAATAGATGTCAACCAGTTTGAACAGGAAATCATGAACAAGCTTGGACTGGATGTAGCTATTGTCCCCCGCTACCGCAGCACCTATTTTCAGCACATCTTTTCTGGTGGTTATTCGGCCGGATACTATGTTTACATCTGGGCTGAAGTGCTGGATAGTGATGCTTTTGAGGCTTTTAAGGAAAAAGGCCTTTTTGACCGGAAAACAGCCCTGAAGTTTAGAAAAGAAATATTAGAAAAGTACGGCTCAGCTGATTTTCTCCAGCAGTACCTGAAATTCCGCGGTCGCGAACCCCGGATTGAACCCTTACTGAAGAAAAGAGGCTTTGTCAACTAAGGCCATCCTAGGAATAAGCCTAAAAAATTGTCTTGGCTGCTTTTTATAAAAGAGAAAAAAATATTCAATTTGGTTTTTGTCTGAATTTATGTATGTTATAATTACCATCTTTAAATTAGCCCAAATATCGGGTGGAATAATTCGCTGATTAAAGGAGATTCCTTTGATCGACAATCGTCTTTATAAACATCCAATCTTACAAGTGGAAGAAAAACCCCTCTTCAAGTTTTACTGGCAGGACCAGGAACTTCTGGCCCGTGAGGGAGAGACAATTGCTTCAGCCCTTTTTGCCAACGGAATCAGAATTTTCAGCTACCACCATAAGGATGGTGCTCCTCAGGGTATTTTTTGTGCCAACGGGCAGTGTGCTCAGTGCCTGGTGCTGGCTGACGGTTTTCCAGTCAAATCCTGTATGGAACTGATTAAACCCGGCATGAGAATTCAGCCCATTCACGGCTTACCCGAGCTACCCAAAGTGAACCCCTCAGAGCCAGGATCTTTCGCGCCCATTGAAGAAATTGAGGTTCAGGTAATGATCATCGGCGGAGGCCCAGCCGGATTATCGGCCGCCATTGAACTTGGCAGCCGGGGGGTAGATTGTCTGCTAGTTGATGATAAACACCGTCTTGGCGGCAAACTGGTTTTACAAACGCACCGGTTTTTCGGTTCGGTAGAAGCAGTCTATGCCGGAACTAGAGGTATTGATATTGCTACCAGACTGGAAAACGAAGTCAGAAAATTCCCTTCAGTTAAAATCTGGCTGCAGAGCACGGCTCTGGCTGTTTTCAGCGATAAGAAAGTCGGGATTTTGAAAGAAGGGCGAAAGTACGTTCTGGTTAAACCTCAGGTCTTACTAGTAGCCTCGGGCGCCAGAGAAAAATCCCTGGCTTTCCCGGGAAATGATTTGCCTGGCGTTTATGGGGCTGGTGCCTTCCAGACCCTGGTTAACCGGGACCTGGTTAAGCCCACGCAGAGGCTGTTCATTGTCGGAGGCGGAAACGTGGGCTTAATCGCTGGCTACCACGCTCTTCAGGCAGGTATTCAGGTAGTCGGTCTGGTTGAGGTTATGCCTGAATGCGGTGGCTATAAAGTCCACAAGGATAAACTGGCCCGGCTGGGTGTGCCTATTATGACCTCACATACGATACTCAGAGCTGATGGACGTGAAACAGTGGAGTCAGTCACTATCGCTCAAGTGGATGAAAACTTCCGGCCGATTAAAGGGACGGAAAAGACTTTTGCCTGTGATACAGTTCTGGTAGCCATCGGCCTGGACCCGGTTAATGAATTTTATCTTAAAGCCCAAGAATTCGGGCTCCCGGCCTACGCCGCAGGTGATGCTGAAGAAATCGCTGAAGCTTCAGCAGCCATATTTTCCGGGAAAATACGTGGTCTGGAAATTGCCCGCGACCTGGGGGTTTATGACGGCGAAATTCCAGAAGAGTTCAAGCGCACTGCCGATATACTCAAATCCCGTCCTGGCCAAACCTACCCAGAAAAATTTCCGGAGAAAGATTCAGGTGTTTTTCCGGTAATTCATTGCGTACAAGAAATTCCCTGCGACCCTTGCTCAGCCGTTTGCCCTAGAAAGCTGATTGAAGTGGATAAACAGGATATTCGCAAAATTCCTGTTTATTATGATGAAAAAGATGGTAAAGGATGTACCGGCTGTGAACGCTGCGTGGTTTCCTGCCCCGGTCTGGCTATAACCCTGGTTGATTACCGGAAGGATGCGGAGTTTCCAGAAGTAACCATTCCATTTGAATTTTTGAAAGACATAATTAACCCGGGTGATGAAGTGACTCTGGTGGATACAGAAGGCCAGTTTCTGACCCGTGCCAAGGTTACCTCGGTTAAATCTGTGAAAGCAAACGACCGGACCATTCTAGTAAAAGTCAAAGTACCTAAAGAAGTAGCCAAACAAGTAGCCAGCCTGCGCCTCCAGCCCGAAATTAAACCCGAAGAAGTTCGTTACCAGGAAAGAACACCTGATGAAGCCATCATCTGCCGTTGCGAAAGAGTGACGGCCGGGGAAATTAGAAAATTAATAAGAGAAGGCCTCAGGGATATAAACGAAATTAAAACCATCACCAGAGCAGGTATGGGACCCTGCGGAGCCAAGACCTGTACCCCGCTTATCCACCGTTTGTTCCGGGAAGAAGGTGTGCCGGAAAGCGAGATTGTGGACCAGCCAAAAAGACCGTTATTCATAGAAGTGCCACTTGGAGTTTTTGCTGGCCTGAAGCTAAACCAGAAGGAGGAAAAACATGAGTCTGGTCTATGATGTGATTATTATAGGCGCCGGCAGCGTGGGAACTCCAACGGCCATGTTCCTGGCTCAACAAGGCTATAAAGTTCTGGTTCTGGACCGTAACGCCAGCCCGGGCCAGAGTTCTAACAAAAGAGCCATCGGTGGATTAAGAGCTACGCATTCTGACCCAGCCAAAATCAGGCTCTGCCTCAGAAGCTTGAAGATATTCTCCACCTGGAAAAAGACTTACGGTGATGAAATAGAATGGCACCAGGGGGGATATTGTTTTGTGGCATACCGGGAGGAAGAAGAAAAGACGCTCAAAGAAGTAATCCCCATGCAGAAAAGACATGGACTTAAAATAGACTGGTTAGAAGCAGATGAATTGAGAAAACTTCTGCCTGATTTGAACCCGGTGGGCTTGCGGGGAGGTACCTTCTCACCAGAAGACGGCCATGCCTCTCCCCTGCTGGCTAATGAAGCTTTTTACCGTCAGGCCAAAAAGGCTGGTGCTGAGTTTAAATTTAGAGAAAAAGTCACCGGTTTGGAAATTGCTGGAGGAAAGATAAAGGGCGTTAAGACTGATAAAGGAAGCTATGCGGCAGAAGTGGTCATCAACGCTGCCGGTGCCTGGGCAGCCGAAATTGCTCGGCTGGCCGGAATGGAAGTGCCGGTTCAACCTGACTCTCATGAAGCTGCGGTCACTGAGCCAGTACAGAGGTTTTTTGAGCCCATGATTGTGGATATCAGACCGGTCAAGGGTTCTGCCAATTACTACTTTTACCAGCATGCCACCGGCCAGATTATATTCTGTATAACTCCTAGTCCAAGCATCTGGGGTTATGATGAGCGGGAAACCAGTGAATTTCTACCCATGGTTTCCCGCCGCATGATTGAACTCATGCCCAGATTAAAAAACATCCGTGTCCGCCGCACTTGGCGGGGACTTTATCCTATGACTCCGGACGGCTTTCCTATCGTTGGCTGGTCTAAAGAAACAGAAGGTTTTCTTTTAGCCGTGGGAATGTGCGGCCAGGGGTTTATGTTGGGGCCAGGCGTAGGAGAACTTCTCACCAGACTGGTTTCCAGAAAACCTGCTCCCGAGGATGAAGAAATCCTCTCCTACCTCTCTCCCTACCGCAGCTTTGTCAGCGAAGAAAAATTAAAGTGAGCGGAAAGAAAGAGTTCATCACCGCTTACCGGCTACCTGAAGCCCAGTTGGCGTTAAACTTATCTCTGGTTTTGCTTCGCAACCTCTGAGACAAAAGATTTAAGCAACCTTTCCAACACCGGGACCAGAGCTACCTGGCATTCGGCCTTGGGCTTCTTCATTTCTTCCAATTTTTTCAAACTGACTTCCAGCCAGGCCGCATCTGGTTTTTTTCCTGAAAGTTTTAGTTCTAAGGCTTTATTAATCGTCGTTATAGTTTCTTCCAGAATCTCAGCCAGAGGAAGAACTTCATTCAGTACAGGACTGGCTTGCGCCAGAGCTTCCACGTCATATTTGATTCCCTTCCAATCAAGCAACCTGGCATACAAATAAGCTGCTTTTTCTGGCTTTGCTTCCTGGAGAAAATTCTCCATCTGCTTTCCAAACTCACGGGCTTCTAGCGATTCTGGAAAACAGGCATCAACAAACCTGGTCAGCGGTACCAGTGAGGTGTACTGCTTACCCTGGCTGTGCCGGGCATAACCTTTAACTGGCTCACATAGCCTGGCCAGTTTTTTAAGCTGGTCAATTTTTTCAGACCTGGCCAGT
>JACIYK010000148.1 GCA_014359965.1 Candidatus Aminicenantota bacterium | reverse complement strand
GAGTCTGTTCCTGGCTGCCAGTGAAGTTCAGGATGAGCTGTATCTAAAACAAATATTCCTGGTGAGCCAGGAATTGAGAAAAAAAGGAGCGAGCTGCCATATTCTGGCGGGAGCTGATAGTAAGCTCTTTGCCTACGGCAAAAAGAACGGACTTCAGGTTCTGAGCTTTAATTTTAAACCTTCCTTCTTGACCACCTGGAAACTCTCGCGCCTGCTAAAAAAACATCAGGCCCGGCTGATTCATTTTCTGGATGAAGCCTCATTTCAGGCCGGGATGAAGGCTGTGAGCAAAGCTGGGGTGTCGGTATGCCTGGCTACTTTTCAACCGGACTGGCTGAAGAAAAATTATCAGGCAAATTTAAAACATCTTGACGCCATCATCTGCCCCAACGAAGAAACTAAAAAGAAACTTCTGAAAGCTGAAGTTCCTGTGAACTCGCTGGAAGTAATTCCCCCAGGTCTGGATTTTGCCCGCTATCAGTCAGAAAAAAAGAGTGATTTTCTGCGTGCTGAGCTGGGACTATCCAGTGAGGATACTCTGGTGGGCTGGGTTACACCTCTTGAAGACCTGAAAAATTTTAAGGCCCAGTTAGAAGCCCTGAAAATTCTGGACCAGCAGGCACCTAAATTAAAAATTATCATTTTGGGCCTTGGTCCTCTGCACCTGGAACAGCTGAGGCACGAACTGCCGCTTGAGCTAAAAAATCTGTATTTTTACCTGGGTTTTAAAGAAAAAAGAGCAGAAATCTTCTCCTCGCTGGATATATTTGTCTTTGGTGACTTTTCCTTGCCTGAGGAGTTGCTCCTGGAAGCCATGGTCAGAAAAATGCCGGTCGTGGGCGTGATGGCTTCCGGCCGGAGTGAGATTCTGCTGCACCGAGAGACTGGCTACTTGGTGCCACCGAATGACCCGCAGGCTTTAGCTCAGGCGGTGTTGAAAATTTATCTGGACCGGAGTCTGGCTCAGAACCTGAGTAAACAAGCTTATGAGCTTGTCTATAACAAGCACTCTGGTGAAGCCATGGCTCAGAAACTAGCCAACTTTTATGAGCTCATGGCTTTGCAGAAAGGAGTAAAGCTTGGCCGGTAAGGTCCTCATCCGTAAGTTATCCAGGAGATCAGAATTTGAAAAGTTGGTGGAAATCCAACGGGTGGTCTGGAAGCATCCCGACCTGGATTTAACTCCTGTGCACCAGTTCTGTATCTCAAGTTTTATGGGCGGGCTGGTGCTGGGTGCGTTCGTTGATGGAGAGCTGGCCGGGTTTGTCTATTCTTTTCCGGCCATTTTCCAGGGCCGGTTCTGCCATCATTCACACCTTTTGGCTGTTTTGCCGCAGTACCAGGGGTATGGTCTGGGTAAAAGGCTCAAGTGGGCCCAGAGGCGAGAAGTGCTCAAACTGGGGCTTGACCTTATCACCTGGACCTATGACCCGATGCAGAGCCGCAATGCTAACCTCAACCTTCACACTCTGGGCGCTTTTTGCCGGCACTACTTGGCCGATTTTTACGGTGAAACTCCGGCCCTCAGGCTGGGGCCCGGAATTCCTACTGACCGTCTGCTGCTGGAGTGGCCGATAACATCAGTTAGGGTGGAAAACCGTTTGCGGGGGAGAAAGCATGACCCGCTCAACCCAGAGGAATGGCCCAGGGTACTCCAGGGTTTTACAGATGCGGAAGGAAATTATCTTCCGGGAAAACCAGAGCTTCGGGCCAGAGAGAAAATCCTGCTGGCAGAAACTCTGCGAGACGTGCGGGCCTTTCAGTCCAGACCTGAAATCATTGCTTCCTGGCAGTCGAACCTGAGGAGGGTTTTTGCTCATTATTTCAAAAAAGGCTATGCGGCGGTTGATTTTGTGTTTGGGGAGAAGTGTTATTATGTACTGGAGAAAATCAGCCGCAATTTTCTGAAAGATAGAAGGTAGTCGTTAGTTTTTGAGGCCGGCTTTTTGGGAGACCGTAGAAGATATTTAAGCTGGAGGCTTAAAGCGCGATGAGCCTGATTAGCTGAATGGTTTATTCAGGAAGAAGTAGCTGGAAGTGTGGAAACGTGATAAAGGTAAAAAGAGCAGAATCTTTGGACCTGAAGGAAAATAAAATTGGGAATTTGATAGAAATAAAATCAGAAAAAAATTAAAAAATTAAGGAATAAAAATTCAAAAATCTCGATGAGGAAAAGGTAGGTGGCTGATGGCTATTGAACAAATTGAGCTTAATTTTTTAAGGCTTCCCTACGTGCATTTTTTTGAAACCAGTTTCAGTCGGGCTTATGACCGCACTTTTATCATCATCAGGGTTTACGAAGATGGAATTATTGGCTATGGCGAGTGTGTGGCTGAGGAAAAACCGCTTTATAGCGGCGAGACTACCGAAACAGCCTGGCACATCCTGAAGGATTTCTTGATTCCCCTGGTCTTCAGCCGGAATCTGGTGGAGCCCGAAGATTTTTATGAGGCGGCCAGGGTTTTTCGCGGCAATCAGATGGCCAAGGCCAGCCTGGAACTGGCTCTTTGGGATTTAAAAGCTAAAAAAATGGGTGTACCTCTTTCCAAACTCTGGGGTGGCGTGCGAGAAGAAATCCCGGCTGGGGTAAGTGTCGGAATAGAGGATTCAGTGCCGGAGCTAATGGACCGTATAGAAGGATACCTCAACCAGGGATATGAGAGGATAAAAATAAAAATTAAACCGGGCTGGGATGTTGAAGTTTGTCGGACTATCAGAGAAAAATATCCTAAGCTTATGTTGCAAGCTGACGCTAACGGTGCTTATTCTATCGAACAGGCGGAGCACCTGCGTCAGCTGGACGCGTTTAACCTCCTGATGCTGGAACAACCATTCCCGCCTTATGACCTCTGGGACCACAGCAAGTTGCAGAAAAAAATGACCACGCCTGTCTGCCTAGATGAAAGCATCATTTCTTTTGACTCAGCACGAGCGGCTCTGGAAATGGGTAGCTGCCGCGTCATAAACATTAAAGTTGGTCGGGTTGGCGGGATAGTGGAAGCCCGTAAAATTCATGATTACTGCCAGCGTTATGGAGTTGGGGTTTGGTGCGGTGGCATGCTGGAAAGCGGTATCGGTCGGGCGGCCAACCTGCATATCGCTACTCTGCCGAATTTTAAATATCCCAACGACCTGTCCTCCAGCGCCCGTTATTACCAGGAAGACTTGATTGAGCCGCCGATTGTTCTCAGCCGACCGGGCTACATCCGGGTGCCTGATGGCCCGGGCCTAGGCGTTAACCCGGTTCCGGAACGCATAGAAAGGGCTACCTTAAGAAAGGAAATTTTTAAACCCTGAGGTTCAGATAATTTTTGAGGCCTGGAGACCAAGAAACCGCCTGACTGGCAGCAGGTAACTTTGAAAGCAGTAAGGCAGACTAAAAGAAGAGCATTACATGGCCAGGAAAAGGGAGAAAATCTACCCGGAATCAAAGATTGAGCTGTCACCTTTTGTTGCCAGGCATTATGATTTCTTGCTGGACCTGGTTACTCTGGGAGGCTATGCTCGATTCATCAGGAAAGCTATGGCTGATTTAGGGATAAAGCCAGAAGATTCCATTCTGGACTTGGGCTGCGGGACCGGACGCAATGCGGAGCTGATGATGAAATATCTTGGCCCGACCGGGAAAATAACCGGAGTTGATTTACTACCGGAAATGCAAGAACAATTTCAGAGGAGGTTTAAAAACAAACCCCGAGCTTCGTTCCGGCAGCAGCGCATAGACGTACCTTTTGACCTGGGAGAAAAATATGATTTAGCTTTTATGAGCTTTGTGCTCCATGGTTTTCCCCAGCCAGCCAGAATGATTATTTTAGAAAATGCTAGGCGGCATCTAAAACCAGGTGGACGGCTGGCCATCCTTGATTACGCTGAATTCCAGCTGGAAGAGAAATCAAAACTTTTCCGCTGGGTTTTCCGGACCTTTGAATGTAAGTATGCCCTGGATTTTATTGAGTACGACTGGAAGGAAATTCTCTACCGGCTTGATTTTCAGGTTGAAAAAGAAAAGTATTATTTCCAGAAATCTATAAGATTGCTCAGTTCCAGATTAAAGGATTAGCGGATAGAGTTTTCAGGCCTTAAATTAATTATTAAAGAATCAATAAGCCTGGTAACCCTTTCCTGGTGCTTAATATTGCCAGTAAGAAGAATTTGAATAAAATGCCATAACCATCTTAAATTTCAAGAAATCTGAAGAGGTAATCTGGTAAGAAAAGGACGATAAAGAGTCAGGTTTAGTAAATAAAGGAAATTTTCAGCTCAGGTTATTTAAAGGTAAAAGATGGAGCAGCTTTAATATATAATAAAATCTCTAACCGATAGATTTTTTTAAATTATCAGGGAAGCGAAAACTTAACAAAGGAGAAGGAGATGAAAAATCTCGTCATTCTCGGCGCTGGAACAGGCGGTACCATAATGGCCAACAAGCTGGTCAAACCGCTGGGGCGGAGAGGCTGGAGAATTGCGGTCATTGATAAAGATGATAAACATTATTATCAGCCTGGTTTTCTGCTGGTGCCTTTTGGCCTTTACCATCCTGAAGATTTAGTAAGGCGGCGTTCCCATCTGCTGCCGCGCGGCGTAGAATTCATTATTGAGGAAGTAGAACAGATAAACCCGCAGTCAAAATACCTAAAACTCGCAGACGGCCGGCAAATAAATTATGACCTACTGCTGATTGCTACTGGCACGCACATCCGCCCGGAAGAAACTCCCGGGATGCTGGATGGCTGGCGGCAGAACATCTTTGATTATTATACTCTGGATGGGGCGAGTGCGCTGGCCAAGAAGCTTAATGAATTTAAGGAAGGGACTCTGGTCGTTCATATCAACGAAATGCCCATTAAATGCAATGTTTCACCTCTGGAATTTGCTTTCCTGGCAGACTGGTTTTTCCGGAAAAAGGGAGTGCGGGAGAACATCAGGATTGTTTACCTAACGCCCATCTCCGGAGCCTTTACCAGGCCGGTGGCCACTCGCTACCTGGGCGACCTTCAGGCTGAAAAGAAGATTGAAGTGGAAAGCTTTTTTATGACCGAGAAGGTTGACCCGGTCAACGGAAAAGTCGTTTGCTACGACGGTCGAGAAGTTCATTTTGACCTTCTGGTCACCATTCCCACCAACATGGGGGCGGAGTTCATCAAGCGCTCGGGCCTGGGCGATGAAATGAATTATGTGCCGGTGGATGAGTCTGGTTTTCGCTCAGAAAGATATGCGGACATTTTTGTGTTAGGTGATGCCGCCGGGAATGATTGGACCAAAGCTGGTTCAGTGGTGCATTTTGCTTCTGAAATTCTGGATAAAATTATCCTCTCCGAGATAGATGGTCAAAAAGCGGAAATCAGGTTTGATGGCCACGCCAATTGTTTCATCGAAACCGGTTTCGGTAAAGCGGTGGTCATTGATTACAACCATGAGGTTGAGCCATTGCCCGGTAAGTTCCCTCTGCCGGTCATCGGACCGATGTCATTGCTCAAGGAAACTCGACTCAATCACTGGTCCAAATTGGCCTTTGAGTGGGTTTACTGGCACTGGCTGCTAAAAGGCCGGGCCATTCCCTTTGTGCCGGCTCTGATGTCGATGCGCGGTAAAAAGGACGTCCGGCAGGCTTGATAATAAGTACGAAAGCGGCGACAAAAAACACTACTATAATAGTAGGAATAAGTGGGCTTTATTTCCCTCTACCGATTGAATTCCCATTCTCCTTCAAATGTTTGCACATACGGTTCATTAAATTTCCTGAGGCACTTTTCTGTTATTTTCAGTCGCAGGGAGGAAGTGAAAATGACTCTGGCTTCAATTCTTGCTTCCCGGGAGCAGGGATATGAAAGGTGGCAGGCCATTCGACCATTTTAATTTGAAATACTAAAATTCAGGCAGAAAATGTTTGCTTTTTCCCGATGTTTACATATACAATGTAGTTAGCCTCGTCAGCTTCTTGCTTTCAGGGCCAAATCTATTTCAAGGAGAAAAGGATGAAAAAACTTGTCAAAGGTCTTACTGTGATTTCTGCTCTGGTGCTCCTCTTGATTGTGACAACCACACCCTCCAGAGCCGGGGTGAAATTTGGAGTGAAGGGCGGAATTACGCTGGCCAATATTAAGGCGGTGCCCGATACTTTTGAAGGGTATAAGTGGGAAAACAAGATGGGTCTGGTCGGGGGTGTTTTCGCTGAGGTTGGTTTAGCTAAGGGTTTTTCCCTACAGCCTGAAGTGCTTTATATCCAGAAAGGGGCCAAGATTTCGGTCTCCGAGGGAGAAATCACCGGAACCGTAAAATTCAACGTCGATTATATTGAGATTCCTGTGCTCTTGAAATATAACCTGATTTCCAGCGGATTG
>JACIYK010000147.1 GCA_014359965.1 Candidatus Aminicenantota bacterium | reverse complement strand
TTAATTTTTCCTGAGCAAGCTTATCCTCCGCCTTTAAGAGATGGCCCAGGACAATAGTCAGTAAAAGGAAGAAAGACATAAGCCTGGCCAGGTTTTTAATTGCTTTATTATCAGCCTGTAACATGAAAAACAATGTTAATGGTTAGAGAAAAAAGTGTCAATAGGTAGAAGTAATTTTTTCATAATTTTTATTGCCCTTAACCGGATTTTATAAACAAAAAAACTTTTTTATGATTAGAAGATTAAATATAATCAAATTGAAAAAAAGGAAAACTGTGGCCAGAAAGGAGAAAAGAGATGGAAAAAGAGGAAAAAAGACACAACTTGAAAGGAAGAAGAAAATTCCTCTATCAGGTAGGACAATGTGCCTTGCTGGCGGCTGGCTACAGCTGCTTTGCTCCGCTCAAAGTCCAAGCCAGTAACTTCGCTCTGTTTGACCCGCTGGCTCGCAATACTAGGAAAGCAGGCAAAGTGAGGCTGTTGTTTGCCCTTCACCGTCTGAAACAAGACCAGCCTGATTGGCCGAACGTAGGCTTTGATTTTGAGCCAATAATAAAAAAATATATGGAGATTTTAAAAAAAAGAATTCCTGAGTATGACTTTCTTGTATCTCTGGCCAGTGACCCGGAAGAAACCAGTAAGATAATTGAAAATGATAAAGATAACAATATAATCGGCTATATTGTCTTCCAGTTAAATTGCTGGAACCGGGTGCTACAACCGGCTGTAGAAACCGGTCTGCCTGTGCTTTATGTTGATTTTCAATATGGCGGAAGTGGCGGCTTTCTGGTCTACACGGCAAGTTATTTAAGGCAAAATGTAGGTAATTTTGGTTTTATACCTTCTTCCAATCCGGCTCATCTGATTGAAGCGGCCCGTTGTTTTTTGAAGCTTGGCCGGGGTGGAAAGCAAGTAAATTTTTCCAGTCTGGTCAAAGAAGTCAGGGTGAAAAATACTCCCGCCAGAACTCAGACCCTGATTTTCCCGGACTATCTGGAATTGATTTCTGCTGAAGAAACTATAGAAAAAATGAAACAGACCAGGCTTCTTTTGTTTAGAGATGATAAAGGCGGAGAAACGAGTGAAATTGCTGGGATAAAAGTGCTTAACCTGCCTTTTAGCCTTCTGAATGAAGCCTGGCGCCAGGCCAACCGTCAGGAAGCAGAAGAAATAGCCAGAGGATGGTGGCTCAGGGCTTCTCTGGTGCATCAAGTAAGATTCTCTGAACTAGTGAACTCAGCAGCCATGTACCTGGGTATGAGAAAGTTGCTTCATGACTACCAGGCCATGGGGATAACTATTAATTGCCTTGGCGGGTTTTACGGAGGTCATATCCATGCTTATCCCTGCCTTGGGTTTCATGAATTAAACAACCAGGGATTGGTTGGGGCCTGCGAAGCTGATGTCAGGTCAGCCGTGACCATGATAACCTTCAACCTAATGACCGGCGGGCGACCTGGTTATATTTCTGACCCGGTGATTGATGTGGCCAGAAGACAGATTATTTATGCTCACTGCGTGGCTTCTAACCGGGTTTTTGGACCTGAGGGGCCAGCTAACCCAGTAGAAATCCTGACTCATTCCGAGGACCGTCAGGGAGCTTCCGTACGGTCAATAATGCCTGCGGGCTATTTAACTACTTCTCTCGAAATGGATGCTGGTAGAAAGCAAATACTTATGCACCAGGCAGTTGCGGTAGGAAATTCTTTTGATGACCGGGCCTGCCGTACCAAACTCGTAGCCGAGCCAGTCGGTGACCTAGAAAAGCTGTTTACCTTCTGGGATCTATGGGGCTGGCATCGGGTTACTTTTTACGGAGACCTTAAGGCGGCTGTTTATCAACTGGCAGAAAAGATGGGTTGGGAAGTTGTGGAGGAAGCCTAATAATAAATAATATTGTTTAACAATTCAATTCAATTTATTTTAAGAATTTTTGTGGCGTGGCTAAAAAGGAGTGAAAAATATGGCGGCAGAAAAAATTGAAGCCTACCAGAGATTAATTAAAGTTTTCCCCCGAAAAAAGTTAATTTCGCGGCCAACTCCAATTGCAGAGATGGAATCACTGAACCGGGAATTTAACGGACCTAATATTTCCATAAAAAGAGATGATCTTACCGGATTGGCTTTTGGTGGCAACAAATCCAGAAAGTTAGAGTTTATTTTAGCGGATGCCAAACAAAAGGGTTATCAAACCGTGGTCACCTGGGGCAGTCTACAGTCGAACTGGTGTATGCAGTTAGCGGCGGCAGCTAGTAAAATCGGTCTTAAACCTGTGCTGGTTCTTTTTAAAACTTACGACTTGCCTTCCACTTATGACGGTAATATCTTTCTAGAAAGGCTGCTCGGGGCAGAAATCATAGTCAAAGATTCTCCGGTCAGGGGCAAATCTCTTGACCAAGAAATAGCTTTTTCTGTACTTCAGGAGCTGGCAGAAAAAAATAAAGAAAAGTGGCCTCACCCTTATCTAGTTTCTGTGGGTGGCTCAACCACCGGGGGTAATTTGCACCAACCTCTGGGAGCCCTGGCTTATTTTTCTGTCATTATAGAATTGATGGAACAGCTGGGCGCAGAAAACATGCCTGATTATATTGTGCTGGCCACAGGTTCAGGGGGTACACAGAGCGGACTTCTAGTTGGGGCTAAAGCTTTGGGCTTAAAAACTAAAATACTAGGTATCTGCGTTTCAGACAGAAAAGATGAATTCCAGCCGGTAGTGGAAAGAATATCCAGAGAGCTTGTTAATATGCTGGGGCTGGAAATAAAAATTGAGCCTGAAGATATAATTTTATTTGATGAATACCTGGGGCCAGGCTATGGATACATCACAGAAGGAATAGCAAAAATTATAGAGGCTACATTTAAAAAAGAAGGAGTGGTTCTGGACCCGGTTTATACTGGGAAAGCCATGTTAGGGTTAGTTGACCTGCTTCAGAAAAATTATTTTTCTAAAGAAGACAGAATTCTTTTTCTTCATACAGGTGGAACGCCGGCGCTTTTTGCCTTCCGAGAAAAGATTTTGAGCTACCTCTAACTCCAGCTTCCAGCTTTAACAAATGATAAGCCAAGGATTGATTCGACCTGGCAGCCAGCAAAATAAAAAGTTGATTTAAACTTGAAGGTTTTAAATAATGGAATTATCTATGTCCAAAACAAACCTAAACTGGAAAAAACAAGATGAAAAATATATGCAACTAGCTCTGGCTGAAGCCAGGAAGGCCAGGGAAAAAGGGGAAGTGCCAGTTGGCGCCGTAATTACTGACGGAAGAAAAGTTCTGGCTCGCGGACATAACTGTCCGATTAAAAATAACGACCCCACAGCCCATGCCGAAATAGTGGCCCTGAGGAAAGCAGCCAGAAAACTGAAAAATTACCGTCTTCCCGGCCTGACTATGTATGTTACAGTTGAGCCCTGTCCTATGTGCCTGGGTGCTATTATACAAGCTAGGATAAAGAGACTAATTTATGGGACAGCGGACCCTAAAGCTGGAGCGGTGGTTTCATCTTTGAAGTTTGATCTGAAAAAGGCTAATCACCACCTGGAAATCGTAGCCGGTGTATGCCAGGAAGAATGCCAGAAAATTATTTCTGATTTTTTTAGAGAAAAAAGAAAAGTACAGGTTGAAAAGAATCATATCTTAAAGTAAATTACTTGAAAGCGGAGAGGTGGCCGAGTGGTTGAAGGCGGCGGTCTCGAAAACCGTTATTCCGGTTTAAAGCCGGAATCGCGGGTTCGAATCCCGCCCTCTCCGCCACTGCCGGCTCTCCTGAGGTGGAGATGGAAAAAGTAAACATAATCCTGGTTGGCTTTGGTCGCGTTGGCCGTGCCTTTTTTGACCTGATTAAAGAAAAGTATGATTATTGCCGCAAAAATTATGACCTATATCTGGAACTGAGGGGCATCCTGAGGGAAAAAGGTTCCATCCTGCTTACCAGCACCAGAAAAGTTTTATCACCTGCCTATTTTGCTACTGAAGACCTAGACAGCCTAGCTGATTGGGTTTCTGCCATAAGCCTTGATGACCTACTGGAAGAATTTGATAAAGGTGTAGTCGTTGATTGTACTCCTACCAACATCAGTACTGGTGAGCCCAGTTATTCAATCATGAAGAAAGCGCTGGAAAAAGGCTGGCACGTGGTCACCGCCAGCAAAGGGGCCCTGGTGTTAAAATCAGCTGAATTAAGAGAGCTCGCTCGTTCAAAAAATTTAATGATTAAAGCCAGCGGAGCTACAGCTGCTGCTCTTCCCACTCTAGACCTGGGCCTGTATGCGCTGGCCGGGGCAGAAATACTGGCCATAGAAGGGATTCTTAACGGCACCTGTAATTACATTTTAACCAGGATGGCTGAAGGTCTGACTTATAAAAAGGCTCTGGAAGAAGCCCAGCACAAAGGCATTGCTGAACCCAACCCGTCTTATGATGTGGAAGGCTGGGATACAGCCGTTAAGATGGTTCTTATTGCCAACCAGCTGCTGGGAACTGATATAAAATTATCCGAGGTTACGGTCAGGGGTATTAAGGGGATAAACAAAGAGGTAGTGGAAAAAGCTCAACGCCTGGGCAAGACTTTAAAGCTTTTCGGCAAGTGCTACCGCGAAAATTATGAACTGCCCTGGAAGGTAGAAGTAGGACTGGCCCTTCTGGACCATAACCATCCGCTGTCGCAGGTTAACGGAAGTAATAAGGGCATAATTTTTTATACTGATACGATGGGCTGGATAGCAGTTATGGGTGGAAAATCTAACCCCCGTGGGGCAGCTGCCGCTCTTCTTAAAGACATCATTAATATATACAGAAAAAATCAATAATTGAGCTCTGGCAAATTGATTTCTCAGCCATCTTTTGATAATCTAAAAAAGCACTTTCACGCGGAGAGGTGTCCGAGTGGATTAAGGAGCACGCTTGGAAAGCGTGTGTATGCCCAAAAGGTGTACCGCGGGTTCGAATCCCGCCCTCTCCGCCATTTTTTTGAGGGAGGAATTCTATGGAAAACAGAGACTACATCGTTCTTGAAGACCTTTACGGCGCTCATAATTATCATCCCCTGGATGTAGTGATAACCAAGGCTCGCGGTATCTGGATGTGGGATGTGGAAGGGAAAAAATACCTAGATTTTTTAAGCGCTTACTCTGCGGTAAACCAGGGACACTGCCATCCCAGAATTATTAAGGCTCTACAAAAACAGGCCAAGAAAGTCACCCTGACCTCCAGAGCCTTTCGTAACGATCAGTGGCCGATGCTGGCCAAGGAACTATGTGACCTGACCGGATTTAATATGGTGCTACCCATGAATTCTGGAGCTGAAGCCGTGGAGACAGCCCTGAAAATTGCCAGGAAATGGGCTTATCAGAAAAAAGGTGTTCCTCAGGACCAGGCCGAGATTATCGCCTGTGCTAACAATTTCCATGGTCGGACGATTACCATCATCAGCTTTTCTACCGAGCCTCTTTACCGCCGTGACTTTGGACCTTTTACTCCAGGATTTAAGATAATTCCTTTTGGTGATGCGGCAGCGCTGGAAGCAGCTATCACCCCCAACACCGCAGCCTTTCTGGTAGAACCAATCCAGGCTGAAGCCGGAATTCTTATTCCGCCCGATGGTTTTCTTAAAAAGGCTAAAGAAATCTGCGAAAAGAATAACGTCCTTTTTATTGCCGATGAAATTCAGACCGGGCTGGGCCGGGTAGGCAAACTTTTTGCTTGTGAGTACGAAGGCATAAAGCCGGATATGATGGTCATAGGTAAGTCTCTTGGCGGCGGCTGCTACGCTATTTCGGCAGTGTTGTCCACTCAGGAAATAATGGGGGTGCTGAAACCAGGAGAACACGGTTCTACTTTCGGCGGTAACCCCTTAGCCTGTGCCGTGGCCAGAGAAGCCCTGCGCGTTATTCAGGATGAAAAGCTGGTGGAAAATGCTGCAGAGAAGGGTGCTTATTTTCTGGAAAAGCTAAAAACTCTAAAAAGCAGGCATATTAAAGAAATCAGGGGGCGTGGTTTGCTCATCGGTCTGGAACTCTGGCCTGAAGCTGGTGGTGCTCGGAGATTCTGTGAAGAGCTTATGAAAGAAGGTTTACTCTGTAAAGAAACCCATGACCATGTGATAAGGTTTGCTCCACCCCTAGTTATTAGTTATAGAGAGCTGGACTGGGCCTTTAAGAAGATTAAAAAAGTTTTTAAAAGGATGGAAAAATCCTGAATAAGCAGGGACCGCTGTCCATAAAAAAGGACACTTTATATAATTTAATAGGCAGGATGATTAATTCTCTGCCTTAAAATTAATTTGTGATATTGGTATGTAGTTTGCTATAGAGGAAGGGGAGGCAAAAATGAAAAAAAGATTAATAATCCTGGGC
>JACIYK010000146.1 GCA_014359965.1 Candidatus Aminicenantota bacterium | reverse complement strand
CGGAGGAGCCTAAGCCCGTCTAAATTAAACCTCAGGGTACTTTTTCCGAGTAAAATATTTTATTTCCGGGTGGTACTCGTAGCCCAGCTTCCTGAACAGCTCAATTGAGGCTAGGTTATCTTCTTCTATCAAGGCGGCAAACATTTCCAGGCCTTCTTTTTCCAGGGCAGCTTCCGCTGCCCGCACCAGAAGCTGTCCCACTCCTTTGCGTCTGAACCTTTTATCTACTGCCAGCCGGTTAATCCAGCCTTTTCGGCTATCGTGAGTGGCCAGAACTGTACCCACTACCTCACCTTCATATTCAGCTACCAGGAAGATGACGTTGGGTTGTTTTATCTGCTTTTCTATTTCTTCCTGGCGGTCACGCCCCTTTAATTTCAGTGGTAAATTTCCCTCCTGCCAGAGCTGAATGACCCTTTCATAATCTTCTGGACGGAATTTTCTCAGAGTAAATTTCATACTAAATTTCCTACCTTAGAAAAAATAATACCAGAAAATCGAAAACTATGGAAAGCCCTGCCCCCAGAAATCCGGCTCTGACTTTTCCATTTGGTGCAATTTTGGCCATGGTTAGGATGGAAGAAATCAGCCCGGAAAAAAGAGCCAGAAACAGAAGAAAAATGTAAATGAACTGAATCCAGCCTGGTTCTGACATTAGATCCACCCATTCCTTCTGTGATATCCCAAGAGAGTAAAAAATGGCTGTCAAAAGATGGGAAAGCCAGAGCCAGAAGAGAAAAGGGTAAAAAGAAAGAGCCAGGCCGGCTGAAAGCTGCTTGAAATTGAGTGGCACTCTCTGCCTCCGGCCAGAAACAAAAATTAAACGGAGCAAAAGAGAAAGGGTCAACCAGCTTGCCAGCAGCCAGGGAATAATAAAAACCGCCTGCCAGACAAAATAATTTTCCAGACTGAAGGGTAAGAAAACTGGAGCAGCCGGGAAATTGCCGGAAGCTGCCTGAATGATAGAGGTAAGAGCCAGAGCTACTGCCAGTAACAATAAACCAAAAAAAGCCTTGGTCCAAAGGTCAGAAGTTTTCTCCTTTTCAAACCACTGGCCGTTTTTCCAGGGTTTAAATATAGCTCTCAATAACACAACTATCAGCTTTTTCATCTGAAAAAATCCCGTTTAACCAAGGAATAGATTTTTGGAAGCAAACACCGGTTCGCTGGTTAAATTAATGCCCAGTCTCCTGAGCCCGGTTTCGTCACCAGGGGTGGGCATGTGCGTCAGATGCATCTCGCAGCCTTTTAGCTCTTTTATTTTTTCCAGCGCTAACTGGGAAGCCGGGCTGCTGGCCGCCGTTATGGCCAGGCAGGTCAGCACCTCATTGAGGTCCAGGCTCAGAGCCTTTCCTCCAAGGATATTCTGCTTCAAGTAGGCAGCCTGCTGCAGAATAGAAGGAGAAAGCAAATGGATGTGCTCAGGAATGCCGGCCAGCATTTTAAGGGCATTGATAATTGCGCTGGAAGCAGCATGCATCAAAGGCGAGTTGTACCCTTTGACCATGCGTCCATCTCTAAGTTCTAGTGCCGCTCCCACATAAACTCCTTTGTGGCCCTTTCCTTTTATCTGAGCCTCTACCGCGGCTTCCCTGGCCAGAGGTACCACTGCCCGGTCTTCAGGTTTGAGGTTAAGCTCTTTCATCAGCAGTTCAGCTCTTTCTACAGTTGCTTTTTCAGTAAAACCCAGTACATACTCACACTGATACCTGAAATAGCGTCTGATAATTTCCTGGCGCGATGCCTCCTGCACTACCGCATCATCCACAATGCCCTTACTGACTACATTAACTCCCATGTCAGTGGGTGATTTGTAGATAAATCCCTCGCCAGAAATCCTGGTTAAAATCCTTTTCAGCAGCGGGAAGGCTTCTACATCTCGGTTGTAATTTATGGCCTGTTTGCCGTAGGCTTCTAAATGGAATGGGTCTACCAGATTAAAATCGCCCAGGTCAGCTGTGGCCGCTTCATAAGCCACATTCACCGGGTGTTTCAAAGGTAAATCCCAGATGGGGAAAGTTTCGAACTTGGCATACCCAGCACGTACCCCCCGACGGTGCTCATGATAAAGCTGAGAAAGGCAGGTAGCCAGCTTGCCGCTTCCTGGTCCTGGTCCGGTAACCACTACCAGTGGTTTTTCGGTGAGGATGAATTCATTGGCTCCATAGCCTTCCTCGCTGACGATAGTATCCACATCTGTCGGATAACCGCGAGTATAGCGATGAGTATAAACCTTGAAACCCAGCCTGGTTAGCTTATCTTTGAAGACCTTAGCTGCCCGCTGTTCTTCATACCTGGTGATGACCACAGCTGAGACCTTAAGTCCCCACTCTCCCAGGTCATCAATCAGCTTAAGAGCATCGGCATCGTAAGTGATACCAAAATCTGCTCTCAGTTTTCTCCTCTCAATATCACCAGCGTAGATACAGAGAATTATATCTAGGTTATCACGGAGCTGTTGCATTAACTTGACCTTGACGTTAGGGTCATAGCCCGGCAGCACCCGGGCAGCATGGAAATCATTGAGCAGTTTACCGCCAAACTCCAAGTAAAGCTTTTCCGGGAACAGAGACAGCCTTCTAAAAATAGCAGCACTTTGTTCTTTCAGGTATATTTCGCTATCAAAACCTTTCCTGTCATTCATTGTTCAGAAACCTCTTGGTTTTAACTATTAGCAGTGGACTTTCAAGTCCATAATCTAGAAAATTATACTCTGCTCCGGCCGGTTGTCCACCTTCTGGGGCAGATTGAAAATTGCCTGGCCAGGCGGCTCCGGCTGGTGGGTTGTTATGATGGGGTCCAAGAGTGTTTCTCAGGCTACCCGTTATGACAAAACTTAAGACATTATGTCCTGGAACCAGAAATTCATTGATGTTTAAAGAATCTTCTGGACTCAGCAAACAGCCAGCCATCTTATTGTTTACCAGAAGTCGGGCCACTGTTCCAGACCAGAGACTTGCTTTAAAATTAAAATCAAACCGGTCCAGTTCTTCCCGAGAAACTTCTATTTCTGCCTGGTAAGAGACCTGATGCCCGTAGAAAGGCATTCCCTGTTTTTTCCAGGAACCTAATTCCATTTTAACCACCGGTCCTATAACAAAACCTCTGGCAGCTGGTTCTACAGAAAAATTACCAAGGACATATATCGGTTCTAATTCAGCCAGCAGGTCAAAGGGGGTTATTTCCAGAGAAACAACGTTATCTCCCGGTTTAATTTTATCCCCAACCTGATAAAGACCAAAATTACGGTCAAGCCACCATGTTCCCGGGACAGGTTCCACTTTCTGGCCATTTATCTTTACCCGGAAAAGCCATGGTCTTTCCACTGCCAGTTTGATAGATTTTACATCTGTACCCGGCCTGACGGAAAAGTGAAAATCAGCCCGGAAACCAGTTCCTGGAGCAAATTTATTTTTGGAAATGATTGAATCCAGGTACTGAACTGCTGAATCCCAAGGATTCCTGTCCCAGCCATGAGCCTTATAAGATTTTTGCTGGGCACGGTAAAAATAAAGGTTTTTCTCTACCCGGTTTTTTAGAATGAGGTCGCAGTAATCAATGGTCAGGACATTGTCATGCAGCCGCTTGATGGTTACTGGCTTTAATTCCTTCGTTTCTGACAACAGAGGTGTTTCAGCTTTCTGGACAGCGCGCAGCAGCTTCCTGTCGTAAACTGCCAAAAGAAGGCTCTCTCCTGGTTTCAAGTTAAACTCAAGAAGCAGTTTGCCTTTTTTATAAAGGGCAGGATAAGGCTCAGCCACTCCCTTAAAGCAATCCCACTTCT
This sequence comes from Candidatus Aminicenantota bacterium, assembly GCA_014359965.1. Lineage (GTDB taxonomy): Bacteria > Acidobacteriota > Aminicenantia > Aminicenantales > Saccharicenantaceae > Saccharicenans. The sequence goes on along the minus strand of JACIYK010000146.1, from coordinate 2,599 downwards.
CAGCAGAGCGACCCTTTAAAACTATCTCTCCTCTGGCTTCTTGCTCCGGGCTAATGTTGGCCAGAAATATTATCTGGCCATCTGACAGCTGGCGCCGGTGATGGAATAGAAGCTCGGCCCCGGACATATTATTAAATTCAATTTGTGGCTTTACATATCTGGCCAAGAGTTCTGGCTTCATTTCCTGACCGGTTACCTGGATGAAGTTGCGGAATTTAGTAAATTCTTCTGCAAGGTTTGAAACCTGCCCGCCGCAGAACAGCTGACTCTCGGACCAGGCCAGAATCTTACCCCCGTTTTTAAGATACTCTTTAAGCAGTTCTGCTGTCCAGGGTTCAAGGTTTTCTGTGCCTGGAGGTAAAACAACCAGGGTGTATTTTCTTTTGCCCACAATCACTGAACTTCCGTCCACCCTGGCCCAGTCTTTCATAACCATTTCACTGGCCAGGTCGTATTCCACCTGAAACCTTTCCAGCTGGTGAACAAAATTCTGAAAATTTTCCGCGATTTTCCCAAATTTTTCGTTTCTGACGACGGGCGAGTAATACATCCAGGCCGAGGTTGTTGGCTCAAGGACTAGAATCTGGTTGATCTGTTCGCCCGAGCTCAAAGCCACAGAAAGCCGGCCAAAATAATCATTCATCAGGCGATAATCTGACCACCACGGCTCATGATAGGAAAACGACAGCGGATGGTCGCGCTTTCTGGCGCCGACGATGGTGGAATAAACTAAATGCTGGTTAAGGAAGTTAATGCCGAGAGCATACTCCCAATCTCCAATCCTTTTCTGGTCAAAAAAGCTCAGGTCCCAGCCGCTGGCTCCGTAGGTTTCAGAAAGAACTCTTTTCCTACCAAGTTGGTTAGCCACACTCCGGACTTCCTTTACGGAGCGGGCATTGCCAAACTGAGCATGCGGAGAAGTACTCCACTGGTTCATCAAGATATCTATGCCCGGTACTTGGGCAAAAGCACTCAGGGCCATGCTATCAGGAACAACTCTCGGACTGGGCCATTCATGTTCCCAGTAATGCCCTGTAAGTTGCAGGTTGTTTTCAGAGCAGTATTCATAGTAGGGCCTGGCCCAGTTTTCGATAAACAGTTCCAGACAGGTCAGGTAAAAATCATGCCTCAGCCGGCGGTAATCGCCTTTTTCTTCAAAAAGCGCAGGTAAGTCGATTTTTAAGTCATAACCCCGTCTCTTAGAAAATTCATCAAATATGGCCGGCGTATAGTTAACAGCCCAGGCACCACCGGCCGGAGCAATCTCTGCTTCATCCTGGAAAGAACCGGGCACAGTCTGTCCGAATTCATGGCCAACAACTTTCTTATAGGCATCGTGTGTCAGACGGAGAAAAGCCTGGGTGACGCCTGGCCTCATCAGGTCCACGTAGGTACCCCCCCCATACCAGGGTCTTGGTTCCTGTTTAACTACCTGGAAAGCCCAGTACTCACCTTCTGGCCAGCCTGCCTCACCACCTCTTACTCTTTCCGTGATGTCTAAGATCCGTCCGTTTTCTTCCTTAAGCAGACAAACCAGATTTTCAAAGTTTTTAATTTCGGGCTTTTTAAGCTTAACAGCTTTAAGACCAGACCTGGCAGCTTCAGGCAACGCTGCAGGAACCAGTCCCCCGGCAAATCCTGAGGGGTAAGAGTTTTCATCATAAATCCAGATTTTAAGCCCCAGCTCTTTACCCAGTTGCACAGTTTTTTTGAAAAGAGAAAGCCATTCATCGGTCAGGTAGGGAGTAATCAGACCCGGACGAGGATGAACAAAACCACCGCCAAAGCCTTTATCTTTCAAGTCTTCAAGCTGTTGCTTAATTTTTTCCACTGTCATGTCTTCGTTCCAGACCCACAGCGGGACTGGACGAAACTCTGCCGGTGGGTTCTGGAATAATTTCCAGGTGGCCACTATAGTATCTTCAGTGACCTTTTCTTTACGGCAAGAAGAAAAAGTTAGCTGTAAAAAAATTATAAGAGAGGAAACAAGAAATACCTTTAACGCTTGATGGCCGAATTTAATTTTCTGAGATGCTGGCATGAGCAACTCCTTTTTTCTGATTACTCAAAATCAATTTATAAAATGCCTTTCCTGCCTGTCAAACAAAAAGATTTATTTCACTTAATAAACGGCCTCCCCCTTGAAACGCGCAAAATTATTTAAAACCGCTTGATAAACAGATGCCAAAACCAGGCTGGAAAATCAGGTTTAATGGCCTAGGTGAAAAACGCCAATTTTTTTGACCAGGAGGATCAGATAATTTGGCACCGAACGATCCGACCTGCACCCTGTTTACTGGACTTTTAACGGGCTGATAGCCGTAAAGCAAACTTGAACAGTTCCTTTGTTTTAAGTGCGGCTGATTCAGGTGTCGGCTCAAAAGTTATGTTCTTGATTTAAGGTATCGGAAAAACTTTTTGTCCGGAAGGATAATCAGTGGCGGAGAGGGCGGGATTCGAACCCGCGGTACCAGCTTTCACTGGTACAATCGCTTAGCAGGCGACCCTGATCGACCACTCCAGCACCTCTCCGCACCGAGAAGCAGCGTTATTTTAGCATTTTTTGTCCTGAAAAAAAACCTTCCAGGCAATAAGAATT
>JACIYK010000145.1 GCA_014359965.1 Candidatus Aminicenantota bacterium | reverse complement strand
TGGCTGACTCTTTTAGGTCGAAAAGAACCTTCTTTGATCATTTTTTCTGTGGAATTAGGAGTAATAGTTTATCTCGTGTCCAGAAAGCATGGCGTCTGCACAGGAGCTGGCTTCTTCCAGGATTTTGTTCAGAACTTGTTGGACCATGGACAGCTGGCTGTTAACGATAGCCACGGCGATCTTGGACCGCTGCCAGCTATCTTGAAAATCTATTTCTGAAATGGAAACATTGAACCGGTGCTGCACTCTCCCAGTAAAGCTATTCAGAAATCTCCTTTTCTCTTTGAGAGAGTGAGAATATTCCAGAAAAAATTCCAGAGTTAAAACACCCAATACCATTTTAAAAGCGCCTTATTGAGGCGAGACTTTTTCTTTGATAAAAACTTCCAGCACATCTCCGGGCTGGATATCCTGAACTTTTTCCAAACCAATGCCGCATTCCATGCCCTGCTTGACTTCTGTCACGTTGTCTTTCAGGTGTTTAAGAGAAGTTATCCTGGTCTGGTAGAGGAGCTGGTTATTGCGCAGGACTTTAACTTCCGCATTTCTCAACACTTTGCCGTCAATCACCTGACAGCCCAGCACTGTACCAACTTTGGGTATCTGGAAAATCTTTTTTACCCCGGCTCGGCCGAGGTAGGTCTCCTTTATCACCGGCTCCAGCATTCCAGCCACAGCTTTCTTGATGTCATCTGTAAGTTGGTAGATGATTTTATAAAGGCGTATTTCAACTTTCTCGTTTTTAGCCAGCTCCTGTATTTTGGCTGGAACTTTAACGTTGTAGCCGACGATAATAGCTTTGGAAGCTGAGGCCAGTAGCACATCGGCTTCTGTTATGTTGCCAGTGGAAGCCTGTAGAACGTTTATCTTGACTTTGTCCGTGCTGAAGGTAGGAAGAAGTCCCTTCAGCACTTCCACCGAACCGTGAACGTCAGCTTTAATGATCACCGGTAATTCCTTGGTCTGACCCTTTTCTATTTTCTTGAACAGGTCCTCAAGCGTTAGCGGCACTTCTTTTTCTGGGGTTTCTTTCTTAATTCTAGATTTTCTGAACTCAGAAATGCGGCGAGCGATTTCCAGGTCAGGCACTACCTGAAAATAATTACCGGCTTCCGGGACATCTTCAAAGCCCAATACTTCCACGGGCACTGACGGCCCAGCACTTTTGAGAGGTTTGCCGAACTCATCAAACATGGTCCGGACTCTACCGTAAGTCGCTCCAGAGATAAAGGCCTGGCCTGATTCCAGAGTGCCGAGCTGAACGATGACTGTGCCCACTGGACCTTTCTGCGGGTCAAGCCTTGACTCCAGGATGACACCCTGCGCGGGTACGTAAGGGTTAGATTTCAGTTCTAGGATGTCACCCAGCAGGATAATCATTTCCAGCAGTTCATCAATGTTTTTTTTGGTTTTGGCAGAAATTTCCACGCAGATGGTTTTTCCGCCCCATTCTTCGACAATCAGGCCTTCCTTGGCCAGCTGCTGTTTGACTCTGTCTGGGTTGGCTTCTGGTTTGTCAATTTTGTTTATGGCTACAATAATGGGCACGTTGGCGGCCTGGGCGTGGCTAATCGCTTCTCTGGTCTGCGGCATCACCCCGTCGTCGGCTGCCACCACTAGGACCACGATGTCTGTCACCTGAGCTCCCCGAGCCCTTAACTGGGTAAAAGCTTCATGCCCAGGTGTATCGATGAAGGTTATGTAGCGGCCTTTATAGTTAACACGGTAGGCGCCAATATGCTGTGTGATGCCACCGGCTTCTCTTTCAGCAATATTGGAGGAACGTATGGCATCCAGCAGGGTAGTCTTCCCATGGTCAACATGCCCCATGATAGTTACCACAGGAGGCCGGGGCTTGAGATAATCAGTCATCTTATAAGCCAATTTCCGGATATCTTGCTCCAGGGAAACCATTTCCAGGTCCACCTTAATGATTTTGGAAATGGCTTGCAGGAGAACTTCGTCTACTAGGTCAGAAGCAGAAACATCGTAACCGGCGGCCTGAAGGTGGTCCAGCAGGTCTTTGGGTTTGATTTTAAAGCGCTCAGCCAGGTCTTTGACTGTAGAACCTTCCTGGATATGGATTTTAATTTTGGGTTTGGTTGTGCCTTCTTTAGCGGGCTTCTTTTTATGAGCCGCTGCTTTTGCTTGGTCTGACTTATTTTTGGTTTTCTCCATCATGCTCTCTTTTACTTATTCCTGTTTTATGGATATTTTCCAGCCGACCAGTTTGCTGGCCAGCCTGACGTTAATGCCCTTCTTACCGATAGCTAAGGAAAGTTGATCCTTATCTACCCTTGCTTCCATTTCTTTTTCTTGCTTGTTGATGATAACAATTTTGTTCACCCGGGCCGGACTCAAGGCTGCTTTAGCATAAGCTACCGGGTCAGAAGACCATTCTATGATGTCAATTTTTTCGCCCTGAAGTTCTTTGGATATAGCCAGTATTCTGTTACCTTTAACGCCAATACAGGCTCCTACTGGGTCCACGTCTTTGTCCTGGCTGATGACTGCTACCTTGGCTCTCTCTCCCGGGATCCGCACAGCATCTTTCACTTTAATATTTCCAGCAGCGATTTCGGGAATCTCCAGTTCCAGAAGCTTGATTAAAAATCTGGGGGAAGTCCGGCTCAGGATAACATGCGGTCCCCGGCTATTTTTCTGAACCTGGGTAATGAGGGCTTTAACCAGGTCTCCGGGTTTAAACTCATCGTTGGGTAATTTATCCTTGTTGGCAAGGAAAGTTTCTGTCCGGTTGACTTCGAGCACTGTGCCGTTGTTTTCAAAGCGGCGGACCACACCGGTAACTATTTCGCCCACCCGCGGGGCAAATTCTTCGTAAATTTTCTCTATCTCTGCATCGCGCACTTTTTGCAAGATAACCTGTTTGGCTGCTTGGGCGGCAATGCGACCGAGTGTTTCCGAAGGTAGCTCTATTTCTATTTTTTCACCCAGCCTGGCTTCTGGATTGTGATGCAGAGCTTCGTCCAGAGAAATTTCACTGGCCGGGTCGTCAACTTCTTCCACCACGGTCTTAATCACGTATACCCTCAACTCGCTCTTTTCTGGCTTGAAATCAACGATGATTTCCTCACCGTTTTTAAAAAACTTGGCAGCGGCAATACGCAAGGATTCTTCTATGGCCTTGACAATCACCCGAGGTTCTACCCCACGCTCTTTACTGAGTTGGTTGATGGTACTCCAAACGTTGACTTTCATGCTACGGCTTTTCCTTCTTCTTATAAAACGGAAAAGAATTATATCTTAAATAAACAAATGTTGCAATTAATCAGGCGAGAATAAACTCAGGAAACTTTGCCGTGCAGACTGTATGGACCACAGCCTGTTATCTTCACATCCACAAAATGTCCGCGGCAGTCTTCCTGGCTTTTAAAATTAACTACCTGATAACCCTCACTGCGTCCCTGAAATAACTGACCTTTTTTACTTGGACCAAGACAGAGCACCCTTAATTTTTTCCCTACCAGCTTTCGGTTCAGCTCCAGTTGGATTTCCTTTTGTCTGTTTTGCAGCCGGATGAGCCTTTCTATTTTAGTTTCTTCCGGTACGTCGTCTTTCATCCGACTGGCCGCTGAGTAAGGCCGCGGAGAGTAGCGGAAAGAAAAGATGTTAGTGAATTTAATCTTTTCCAGAAGTTCCATAGTCTGTTGGAAATCTTCTTCCGTTTCAGTGGGAAAGCCAACGATGATATCAGTCGACAGGCTAATATCGGGCATTAAAGATTTGAGCCAGTCTATCTTTTCCAGGTACTCTTCTCTGGTGTAATTCCGGTTCATCAATTTGAGAATGCGGTTGGAGCCGGATTGCAACGGCAGGTGAAGCTGGTGGCAAATTTTCCCCACAGAAGCCATGGTTCTGGCCATTTCCAGAGTAAAGTTTTTCGGGTGAGAAGTAATGAATCGGATCCATTCTATGCCTTTGACTTCAGCTAATCTTTTTAAGACTTCAGTGAAATCGGCGCCGGTTTCTGGGTCGCGGTATGAATTAACATTCTGGCCGAGTAGTTGGACCTCTTTATAACCACGACTGGCTAGTTCTTCAACTTCTTTTAAAACGGCTTTAAGCGGCCGGTATTTTTCTCGACCGCGAGTAAAGGGTACCACGCAATAGGTGCAGAAATTATTGCAGCCCTCCATAATGGTCACATAGGCGGAAACAGTGCTTTCCCTGGCTTCTGTTAGAATAGGGAGCTCAGTCCAGTTTCTTTTCCAGGCTGTTCGGACAGCCTTTTCCCTAATAGAATTTCGTAGTATTTCAGGCAGCACCTCATACTGAGCCGGGCCGACTACCGCATCCAAATACGGAAATCTTCGCAGCAGCTTTTCGCGGTAAAGCTGGGCCACGCAGCCGAGACAGGCTACTACCGCTTGACGTGTTTGCTTCTGTTCTTTCAACCGGCCGAGGTAAGAAAAAAGTTTTTCCACTGATTTTTCCCGCACCGCACAGGTGTTGATTAAGATGATGTCGCTCTCTTCAGGGGAGGAAGCTTTAACAGCTCCTTCTTTCAGTAGCAGACTGGCTACATGTTCAGAATCATTCTCGTTCATCTGACAGCCGAAGGTCTGGATGTAAAATGATTTCCCGCTCAGCATGAAAAAAAATCCTATTCTCGCATTTTTCTTGTTTAATTTTTTAATCCAACCTTTATAAATATTTAATCTAAATAGTCGGCCAGGTCATTACCTGAATAATTAATTATAGCCTAAAACATCTTTTCCATACAGGAAAGCTAGATGAGTTTAAGTTTTTTTATTTGGCAGAGGAGTTTTGCTGGAGTAATTCCCGGGCCATCTGGAGGCTGGCTTCTGTTAGTCTGGTCCCGGATATTAGCCTGGCAATTTCTTCGGTACGCTCTTTATCTTTAAGCTTTTTCACCGTGGTGTAGGTTCGGTCTTTTTCTGTTTTCTTTTCTACCCGGATATGGGTGCTTGCGCAAGAAGCGATCTGGGGCAGGTGAGTGATGCAGAGAACCTGATGATACCTGGATAGCTGCTGCAATTTTCTGGCTACTGAAGTTGCTGTTTGACCGCCTATGCCGGCGTCAATTTCATCAAAAATAAGGGTTTTCCCCGTGTCTTTTTCTTTGCCTAAGGCTTTAAAAGCTAGCATTAAGCGGGAAAGTTCTCCGCCAGAGGCGATTTTTCTGAGCGGTCTGAGCTCTTCGCCAGGGTTCGGGGAGAATAAAAACTCTACTTCTTCCAGCCCGTTTTCCCTGATGCTTGAAGCTTCTTCCAGACTGGGTGAAAGAAGCCGGAATTCAGCAGCCAATCTGACTTTGGGCATGGCTAACTGAGCGAGTTCTTTTTCCAGCATTTTCTCCAGCAGCCTGGCTTTTTCGCGTCGTCTGGTTGAAAGCTCTGAAGAAAGTTTAAGGTATAGCTCAAATTCCTGGGCTATTTCTTTATCCAGCTCAGCCAGTTTTTCCTCACTTTTTTCCAGCTCTTCTTTTTCTGCTTTTATTTTATTGAGGTAAATAAGCAGCTCTTCCATGCTGGAGCCGTATTTCCTTTTGAGTTTTTCCAGAAGGCTGAGCCTGGCTTCAATCTCTTCCAGCCTTTCAGGAGACGGAGCGTATTTATCCCGCAGATCCATCAGGTTGTTAACCAGTTCTTTAAGATAAATGGCAAATTCGTTTACTTCTGTCACCGGGCTTTCCAGCTCTGGGAAATAACTGCTCAGCTCAGCCATCAGCGCCTGAACCCTTTTTAACACGGCGATGAGAGATTCTTCGCTTTCATAGGTCAGGTCTATAACCTGGTTGACGACCAGGGCAATTTTTTCTGCGTTTTTAAGTATGGAACGCTCCTGCAGCAACTCTTCCTCTTCTCCGGGCTTTAATTCTGCGGTCTCAATCTCTTTTATCTGAAATTCAATGAAGTCCAGCCGCTGCAACCTTTCTTTTTTCCTGTTTTCCAATTCATTTTTTTCCCGCAGCCTGGCCCGAACAATTTGCGCTTGCTGTTTTACTCTTTCTCTGAGTTCCTGGGTTTCAGCAAAGGAATCCAGGAATCTCAGGTGATTGCTGGTATCCAGCAAAAAGATGTGGTCGTTCTGACCATAAATATCTACCAGCTGTTCACCAATTTCTTTAAGCTTTTTAAGCGGCACCAGAAGGCCATTGAGGTAGGACTTGCTAACTCCGCCTGCCGAAATTATCCTTTGCACCAGAAGTTCATTTTCTGCTTCCATCCCCAGGTCCTGGAGAATACCCCGTGCTCCCTCCACCGCAAAGACTGCCTCCACAGAAGCCTCTTCTTTGCCCGTCCTGATGAGGTCCAGGGAAGCTTTTTCCCCGAGCAGAAGTTTCAAAGCGTCAATGATGATGGATTTTCCGGCGCCAGTTTCACCGGTCAGGGTAATAAAGCCTGGTTCAAGTTCAAGCTCTAGGTCTTCAATAGTAGCCAGATTTTTAATCCTCAGGTACCTGAGCATATTTTTTCTTAACCTTAGCCTTTTTAAT
>JACIYK010000144.1 GCA_014359965.1 Candidatus Aminicenantota bacterium | reverse complement strand
CTACTCATTGCAGTTCTATAACTTTCCGAAGATAGACAAACGCCGTATCTCCTCCACGAATGTTCTGGAGAGGACCAACCGGGAGATAAGACGCAGGAGCAGAGTAGTAGGAGTGTTTCCTTCTATTGAGTCGTACCTTAGATTGGTCACTGCTTATCTTATCGAGTACACTGAGGACTGGGCTAATGAGAACGCCTATATCAAATCTGATAAGCTCGGACCACTGTTAGGCAAAAACTGGCGCAGGCAACTAATTAGGCGCTAAAAATGCAGTGTTTACGATGGCCAACTTGCAAACAAAATTGACATGGCCCTGGAAACGGTCAAAGGCGAGAAGATCTTGGCCCAGATTACAAGTGAATTTTGGGGTTCATCCTAAAATTGAGTCGGTGCGGCTTTTAGACGAGAAGTATACAAAGGTACCGTTTTATGGGGTAAGGAGGCTAACGGCCTGGTTGAGAGCTTAAGGATATACGGTAAATCCGAAGCGGGTCAGGGTCTTGATGCTGGGGATGGGACTTCATAAGAGAGAGTTTTGCCTCAGGGCCTGGGATTCCGCACGCCATACGAGGTGCATTTTGGCTATTCAGCTGCTAAAAATTCTGTTGAGTTGGGCATTCTAAATGCTTAAAATATTAAGAGCGGCGGGCCAAAAATGCACCTTAAACCGACCTCTTTATTGTCCAAAGAATGGGGAGCAACTCAGTAATAAAACTCGGACTGTTGAAAAATGTTTTCTAATGCCTGTGAGTCTGCAAAAATGTCAAAAAAGGCAAAATTCCATAACTTGAACCATAGTTTTGCTAAACATCTTTTGGAAAGTGGAGTCGATTTAAGGTATATTAAGGAGATTGTGGGGCACAAAAGTAACAAAACAACTGAAGTTTACATTCATGTTAGTACGAAGCAAATTGGTAATTTAACAGTCCGCTTGGACAACCCGGATTTAGAACAAGAACAAGGGAAAAAGCATGAGGAAAATTATACCTAATAAAAGCTCAGTTAGCGGGTATCATATCCGAACTTGATTCAGATACAAACGAGTTATACCCCATTTCATAAAGTAATTGGAAAACTAGTATGAGAATAAATCAAAAAGTAAAAAATAAATCTATAGAAGAGCCAAAGGAAAAACTTGAGTGGTTACTTGTGCTTTCAGCATTTTTTATTGGGTATTTTTACATTTATGTATATCAAAACATTATTCACATAGAAGTAAAGTTACTTGACTTTCAAACCTTAATTCAAATGCCCCTCATAGCAGTAGTCATTCTTCCCTTAATTCATTATTTAGTTGTAATTCCAGATCCCTTACAACGAAGCCCTAGTAAAAGAAAATCTGTCCGGTTTTTTCAGAATGAATTTCCAAGTAAATATATACTTGAGAGATGTGTAAGATGCATTGAAGACGAAACATCTTGTCCGAATTATATCAAAGCAGAATCGTATGCCCACATAAGATATTGGTTTTATGATATTTTCCACGGTAAGATAGAAACCGTAGATCCAAGGAGAGTGAGAGATACCTATGAAAAGGGTTATCATTGTAAATTGCTATACTATTTGTCTTGGATTTTGGGAGTATTTCTTGCATTCGCCATAGCCATCATAGTTTTTCATTATGTTTACCAATATTTCTATAACGAATATAAAGTTGACCTTACATCTTTACAAATAATCTTTCCCTTAGTTTGCGGACTAATAATCATTTTAATAAAAGCACTAAATAGGCCTGATGAAAGCAGGCCCTCTGGATGTTGGCATGCTTGGCGAGAAATCAATAGAATGCATATATCTTGGCTCGCAGCAAACAAAGATTATCTCGATAAGTTAATTTGTCAAGCTGGTGGAGGAGACAAAAAGTTTAGAGAAAAAATGATAGTAACACATGCAAACCCAGATTTTGATTGTATAGTCGCTGTTTGGTTGCTTAAGCGCTTCTGCGGCATGGAAGATGCTGAGATAAAATTTATGAAATTCGGGGAGCCTATACCATCGGAATATAAAGGTGCAGCTTTCGTTGATATCGGTGAGGGAGAATATGACCACCACCATAGAAAAGATTTTGTCTCATCCGCTACACTGGTTCTGGAGAAATTTAATCTTAAGAATGATAGTGTTCTGGAACAATTAGCCGATATTGCAAGACAGATTGACCACGGACTTCCTGATGAAAGGACAAAGGGTTTTTTAAATCTTATCAATATTATTGCAGGACTAAACAAACTCTATCCAGACGATCCTCTCAAAGTTATGACAATTACCTTCGATTGTTTAGATGCCATTTATAAACTAACTTCTCCCTCATTTCATTTTGAAGAAGAGTTAAAAAAAGGAGTTGAATTCCATACAAAATGGGGCCCTGGAATAGCGATCGAAACTCATGATCAAGAACTAAGAGGGTACTGTCACAGAAAAGGATATGTGGTTTTTATTTATGTAGACCCAGTCACCCAATATAGAGGATATGCAGCGCCTGGTGACAAGGGAGTTGATTTTTCGGATGTTTATGAAAAAGTAAAAGGCTTAGAGCCTGATGCAGAGTGGTATCTCCACTTTTCAAAAGACTTGCTCATTTGCGGTTCAGGCAAGGCGGCTAACTACAAATTGAGCAAGCTAAAATTACATGAGTTAATTAATCTTGTAAAATTAGATGAGTAGAAAACACATCGACCTTAAGATTAAATCAGCAACAGATCTCATAAAAAGAGTTCTTGCTAATCATGAAAATCCTGTTGTGGCATGCTCGTTTGGCAAAAACTCAATGGTAGTTTTACACATGGTGCGGCAATTTAATCCTGAGGTATGTGTTTTATTTAATAACACCTTAATGGAATATCCAGATACATATAAGTTTAAAAAAATAATTTCTCGAAAGTGGAATTTAAACTTGATTGAAACTAGACCTTTGAAGACATTTTGGTGGGTCGTTGAAAATTATGGGTTCCCATTATTTTCTAGAAAAGGACATAAAGATGCCTCAAAGAACTGTTGTAGATACCTTAAGGAATATCCTATTAAGAAAGTTCTCCGTCAGCATAAATTCGACTTGTATTTTACAGGACTATCTAGGCACGAATCACGACTGAGAGAATTTTCTGCTAAAAAGTATGGTAATTATTTCTATTCAAGAACATTCAAACATTGGAAGTGTCATCCAATACAGGATTGGACAAAAGAGGATATCTGGGCATACCATGAAATTTACAACATTCCATACAATAGCCTTTATGATAAGAAGGCACCAGATGGATTTGACCTTCGTACAGGATGTTGGTGCTGCACAATTCCAATCAAATATGGGAAAATTGAATTCTTGAGGAAGAATTATCCACACTTATGGAAACTGCTTCTCAAAAAGGGCCTAGGAAGTCTGATCTTAGAAAAGAAGGTGGGGGTGAGTCTCCCTGACGGTCAAATTGATGATTTAATACAAAACAGGCCATGTTTCTTCGACAAATATTGAGCATTGTAAGAAACAGGGGTTAAATAGATGTATATCCGAAATCAACACTGGATAACATCCCAAAAACTAAGATATATTCGAACTGAACTTCAGGTATGAACAAGTATATATTCCGATGAGACTGGCTACCTGTCGGAGTGAAGCGACGCTGGGATTTCATTCTATATCCTTATGGTATTAGAGGCAATTTTCGATACCGAAAAATCTTGTTTAAAGTGGTTTTTTGGGTAGTAAAAATTAGGCTAAGTTATGAAATACTTCCCAAGAACCGGACAGGGAATAAGGTGCAAAATAGCCTGCTTTGACTTCCAATGAGGTGGGGTAATATGGCTAAAAAGAAAAGACGACAGTATGAGGCAGCATTTAAAGTTAAGGTCCGCCGGGGCAGTCAAAGGCGAGAAGAACCTGGCCCAGATTGCCAGTGAATTTTGGGGTTCATCCTAAAATTGAGCTGGTGCGGCTTTTAGACGAGAAGTATACGAAGGTACCGTTTTATAGGGTAAGCAGGCTAACGGCCTGGTTAAAAGCTTAAGGATATACGGTAAACCTCAAGCGGGTCAGGGTTTTAATGCGGTGGATAGGGCTTCATAAGAGAAAGAGTTTTTCCCCAGGGCCTGGGATACGGCACGCCATATGAGCTGTATTTTGGCTATTCAGCTGGCAAAAAGCCTGTTGAGTTTGGCATTCAAAATGCTTAAAACATTAAGAGAAGGTGGCCAAGAATGCACCTTAAACCGGCCTCTTTACTGTCCAATGAATGGGGAGCAACTAAAGATTAATCGCCTTCCAGATTAGAGATTTTTCTGTTTTCGTTTTATAAGTGGCTTAGGTACCGGGCTTCAAACATCAACGAAAAAAGCAGTTAATGGCCAACTAATATTAGGCAAAAGTGTCACTGAGCTATTGACCCAATACGCATTATTGCCAGGTTTAAGGTGAGCAGGATATATATTTTCCGTAATTTGGACTTCCTACTTTCTTTTAAGGATCTAAAAAAAATAATTAAGGGGAAGCCCTGCTTTTTCAAGAACTAACCTGATAAATCTCCCTCCCTCTTCTCTCCCAACTCCAATCACCGGACTGCCGCCACGCTGCTCCCAAATACCACCCTTAAACTGGATACCATGTCTTAACCTGAATGAATTTTGTTTTTGACATAAAAAACTAATTTGTAATTAAATAATCTTCATAGCGACCCGCGCTGGAAGGAGGGAAAATGAAAAGGGCGATTTTAGTAAGTACTATTGTTCTTATTTTTGTCTTTCTGGCTGTAGATTGTTCCAGAAAAGCCGAAGAGCAACCGGCCGCAACAAAATCAATTGAAACAGTCCCGGAAGCTTATCTCACCTGGCATGATTCTTTTCTGGAAGCTTTAAGAATTGAAGACTACCCCGCAGCTCTTAAGAATATTGATTTGATAAAGGATAAAGTCTGGGAAGAATCTCCCCTCTTACTTTTGAACCCAACACTGGTCAAAGCCCAAGACAATAGCTACGGTGTTTTTGAACCAGAAGAGGACAATATCTACTCTAACGGCCAGACCATTTACCTTTACATAGAACCAGCCGGATACAGAATTATAAGGAGTGAAGCCGGATACTACGAATTCCGTTTTCTGGCAGATTTCCAGGTGGCCGACGAAAACGGTCAAATTCTGGGTGGTCAGGAGAAATCCGCTGATCTTCCATTCAAATCCTGGCATCCCAACAAAGAAGTGGTCATCACCTTCAATTACAATTTTAGCGGGTTGACTCCCGGGAAATATAAGATAATCACCACTGTCTACGATGCTAACTCAGATAAGAAGGCTGCCACCGAAACCTGGGTGTCCTTTGAATAAGTCCGGGAAGAGCGCCAGTGGCAAAATGATTTAAATCAACCAACAGCAATAAACAGGAGGAAAAATGAGAATCAAAGTATTACTGGTAGCTGAAATTGTTCTTTCAGGTTTTTTGCTTCTGACGGCCATCAGCCTTCAGGCCGACACTTACATGAAGCAGAAAACTCATACCGAATCTTTTAGCATTATGGGCCAGACTCAGCCGGCCAAAGACGAAATCACCGTCACCTGGATAGCCAAAGACAAGTCGCGAACGGACACCGATGATAAGAAAACCACTATCATGCGAATGGACAAGGGTCTTCTTTATCAGATTGACCATCAGAAAAAGACCTACCGGGAGATGCCCCTTAACGTCAAACAGAGGATTGATGAAAATGTGGCCGGCAAGGGGAAAGAAGCAGAAGAATTTGCCGAAATGGCTCAGGACATGGCTGAAGCTTTCGCCGAAAGCATGGAAGTCAAAGTAACTCCAACTTCCGAAAAGCAAAAAATCAGCAACTGGAACTGCCGCAAGTATCTCCTTGATACCAAGATGGCTTTGGGAGAAGTTAAGTCTGAGGCCTGGGCCACGGAGGAGTTGAAGATTGACTGGAAGAGCTACCTGATGCTGACCAACGCCATGATGGCCGGAAGTCCCGGCTTTGAGAAAATGATAGATAAAATCTACCAGGAAATGTCTAAGCTCAAGGGTGTCATCGTTCTTCAGCTGAACAGGACTGAAGTCATGAACACCCAGGTAAAATCTAGCACCGAGCTGCTGGAGTTCGGAGAGAAAACCGCGCCTGAGGAAACCTACGACGTCCCGGCCGGCTATAAAAAAGTTAAGTAACTCGCTTAGACTATTCTATAAGTTACTGGCCTGGTGAATGGGAAGAGAAGGTTCTTTATCTTCTCTTCACTCAGGCAGGCAAAATGCATCCTGGCATTGGACAAGTCCTCATTTAAATAAGATCATTTTTTAGTTATCCGAATAGTCTTAGCCTTCGGCTAACAAGCCTGCCTGTATTAGGGCCGGCTGACCAGCCGAGATAAAATATAGGAACCAGGATGTAAATCAATAAAAGTAAAGATTTCTTGAGCTGAGCCAGCTGAAATGCCAGTACCGAAAAAATTAACACTGCCACCCAGTAAAAACAGAGCCGGGTTGTAGGTTGCAATTAAAATGGGGACCCGGTAGGGTGTCTCTCTTTTCTCGTAGCCACTTCGCCAGAAGACCAGAAGATAAATTTCCTGTATTTATTTAGGTCAAATTATTTGTTCAACTTAGCCGCAAACCTGT
>JACIYK010000143.1 GCA_014359965.1 Candidatus Aminicenantota bacterium | reverse complement strand
TTTTCTTTCAATTTAACTGAAACAGCCATTGGAATGCAAGTTAAAAAGAGGACCTCAGCTGGCAGAGTGAGCTTTTCAGATTTTTTAAGTGGGCAGTTCCTCAAAATCAACTCTGAATGGTTTTAGCTCGCGGGCTCCGAAATATCTATCATCTTTGGGGAGGTAGAACAGAAAGATGGCGAGGGTCAGAAAGCCGGCCAGAATGAAAGGAAAGCGGATGCCCATCAGGTCAGACAGAAATCCTGCCAGCAAGGATATAACAGCTCCAGAAATCAACTGAATGTTGGAGACCCAGCTGAAGGCCAGAGTTTGCTCTTCTTCTTTGACAGTTGAGCCCACAAAAGTATGCAGGCTGGGATAAGTCATCAGCGTAAACCCACCGAATACCAGGAGCGCCACGATGGAGAGCGTTTTACTGGCGGAGAAGCCTATTATCAGCAGACAAACAGCTGCTCCACCCAGGCTGGTCAGGAAAACTCTTTTTCGGCCGAATTTCCGGCTCCAAAGGCCGTAGAGATAACCGGTGATGGTGCCCAGGCCAATCCATAAAGCCAGGTAAACTCCGGTCTGGCCTATGGGTATATTGAAATTGTTGTGCAGAAGGGAAGGAGCATAATAAATGGTTACAGACCAGCCCATGCCACCGAAGAAGAAGCCTGGTACCAAATGGCTTATTCTTTTCAACACCTGAAGCCAGTTTCTGGCCGAAAGGTCAGGCTTACTTTCCTGCCTAGAAGAAACTCGGTTTATGACCGAAATGCCCACTGCCGTTATAACCAGGCCAACGATTCCCCAGACGTAGAGAGGCATTTTCCAACCGTAATGCTGGGCTAAATAGCCAGTAGAGATAAAGGCCAGCAGTACCCCTAAATTGCCAGAGCCGCTCTGAATGCCCATGGCGTCATCAAGTTCCTGGTCAGAGCCAGCTCTGGAGCGGGAAATCCAGGCAATGACTATCGGGTGATAGAAGCTGGTAAAAGCACGCAGCAAAACAAACATCAGTAGGAGGACAAAAAAAGAGGACGAAAGAGGCACCAGAAAATTAGCCAGGGCTATGCCCAGGCCGCTCAGCAGCATCAGCCAGCGGTATTCGTGCTTGAAAGAAAGGCTTACCACCCAGAACTGAAGCAGTAGTGTGGTCAGCAGACCCACGTTAGAAAGAAGCCCGATTTGAGAGTATTTTTGAATAAGAAAGCCCTGACTGTAAAGGATGGGGAAGATAGTTGGGGTAACAATAGTAGAAGCGTCAGTCAATGCATGAAAAAGCGAGGCTGAAAGCAAAATTCTTTTTTTCATAGTCTTAGTTCCTCTTCAAACGGAACAGATAATTTACCACCGGATTCACCGGCTGGCAAGATGGCCACGGTCTTTAAGGCTTCCGCTGGTGGTAGGCGGGTTTGGGATTTGCCGAATTAGTGAAGAAAGGGCACAGAATTCTTTTTTTGTGGTTTTTATATGTGTAGCACAGTCTGCGACAGACTTTTTCATATGGCCTTTATACTTTTTAGAAATTTGGAACTTCCTTCAGTCTTTTCAAGTTTTCTGGCCAGGGCTGCGCCTGGCGGTTAAAGGCTTTTTGTTTCTTTTGCCTCTTAAATGGCCTGGGGGGAACACGAACAACTAACAAAAAATTTACGAGGTTAAAAAATTATCTAACCGATAAAAAATTTGATGAATTCATTTTTTTTTCTCAATATAATTAATTGAACAATGCCCAAGCTTGATTAACTGGAGGTGTTCATGAGGAAGAGAAAAAATTATAGTTTGGTACTGGTTTTATTGTTTTGCCTGACAATAATTTTTTCTGTTTTTGCTTTTTCTTATACCACACCTGAACAAAGAATGGCTTCGTGGGAAAAGCATCAGAAGATGGCCCGGGAATCCTGGTTCAGGATGATGGAATGGAAAAACCTAGGCCCGTATTTTATGGGTGGTAGAATTTGCGAAATAAAAGGCTATGCTTCTGACCCCAGCCGAATTTTGGTGGCCGCGGCCAGCGGCGGTCTCTGGCTTACAGAGAATCGCGGGACAACCTGGCGCCCGCTTTTTGATGAACAATCCTGGATTGGTTTTGGCAGCGTGGCAGTTTATGAAAAAGATAAAAACCTACTCTGGGCTGGGACTGGTGAGGAAAATTCTTCTCGTTCCTCATATGCTGGCACCGGAGTGTTTAAATCTACAGATGGTGGAAAAACCTGGCAGCACATGGGTCTTTCTGATACCCACCACATTGCCGATATTATCATCCATCCGGACAATCCTAACATTGTTTACGTGGCGGCTGTTGGCCATCTTTACACTGAAAATGAAGAACGCGGAGTTTTTAAGACAACCGATGGCGGAAAAACCTGGCGAAAAGTTCTTTATGTCTCACCCAGAACTGGAGCTATCAGCCTGGTTATGGACCCCAAGCAGCCAGAAGTTCTGTATGCGGCTACCTGGGAGAGACTGCGCCAGGCCTGGAACATGCAGGAATCGGGCCGGGGGAGTGCTATCTATAAGAGCGAAGATGGCGGTGAGCACTGGAAAAAAATAGTCAACGGTTTTCCGCAAAATGAATACGTAGGAAGAATTGGGCTAGCCATCAGCCATTCTAACCCCCGGGTTATTTATGCTTATCTGGATAACCAGGAACCAAGAACCCAGCCGCAAAAACCTGAAGCCGCTAAAGGAGGATTGACGGTTGAGACTCTCAAGAAAATGAAGATGAAGGATTTCCTGAAAATTGAGGACGGGAAGCTGGAAGCCCTGCTCCGCCAGAACAGGGCGCCTATAACCTTTAACGCCAGGTCGGTTAAAGAAGCGGTGCAGAGTGGAAAACTCAGTTTGGAAGAGCTAGCTGATATTCTTATTGGTGGAGCCAACGCTGCCCTTTTTAACACACAGGTTAAAGGTGCAGAAGTTTATCGCAGTGATGATGGTGGAGAACACTGGAGAAAGACGCACGAAGGATTTTTGCCGAACTCTATCGTTAATACTTATGGCTATTATTTCGGCAAAATTTTTGTTTCTCCAGAAAATGAAGACGTGGTTTACTTACTGGGTGTCCCGTTGATGAAATCAACTGACGGTGGCAAAACCTTTCAGCAAATTCCGGAAGCAGGTGGCTCGTACGGCTACGGCTATTCAGACGTTCATCCAGACCACCATGCCTTGTGGATAAATCCCAATGACCCCAGAGAGATCTGGCTGGGCAATGATGGCGGCTTGAATGTTTCCTTTGATGCTGGCCGCAGTTTCCAGAGGATTGCCAACCTGCCGCTGGCTCAGTGCTACACCATAAGCTATGACCTAGAGACACCTTATAACATCTATGTTGGCTTGCAGGATAACGGTGTTAACGTTGGGCCCCGGGATTTTGTTTTCGGTCGTCGGGACAAAGACTGGAAGATGATTCTCGGCGGAGATGGGGCTTTTGTGGAACCCAGTCTGTATGAAAAAGGCATTATCTATGCTGAATATCAGTTTGGCAGCCTGTACCGTTTGAACCTGAACAATCCCAAAGAAAACAAGATGATTAAACCCCAGCTTAAAACAGTTCAGGCTCCTTATCGTTTCAACTGGCTGACTCCGTTTTTGATTTCCAGGCACAATCCGTTCACCATACTGCTTGGAGCTAACAAGGTTTTGAAATCCGTGGACCGGGGCGATAACTGGGTAGAGATTTCGCCTGATTTAACGGACAGAAAAAATATCAACGGCGATGTGCCCTATGCCACTATAACCGCCCTGGCGGAGTCGCCATTTACACCAGAAGTTATCTATGCCGGTACAGATGATGGTAACGTCTGGGTAACCAGAAACGGAGGCTGTGCCTGGGAGAAAATCACTGCCGGCCTGCCCAAAAAATGGGTGACGAGGATTGAAGCCAGCCAGCACCAGCCCGGCCGGGTGTATTTGACCATGATTGGCTACCGGGAAGATGATTTCAGCACCTATGTTTTTGCCTCAGAGGATTACGGAAAAACCTGGGTCTCAATTAAAGGGAACCTGCCAGAAGAAGGTTGTAACGTCATAAGAGAAGACCCGGTCAACGAGAACGTTATTTATCTGGGCACAGACCTGACGGCATACGTCAGCCTGGATCGAGGGCAGACCTGGCATTCCTTGCGAGCCAACCTGCCCACACAGCCGGTTTATGACATGAAAATCCACCCCAGAGAAAAGGAACTGCTGATTGGCACACACGGCCGCGGGGTTTTTGTCCTGTCTGTTCAGAAGATAGAAGAAATGACACCAGCAGTGCTGGGAAAGGAGCTTCATGCTTTTGAGCCGGATGGAGTGGTGCTGCCTTCTGGGCGTAGAGAAGCTGCCGCCGGGCCTGAACCCAGAGCTGTATTTCTGGTCTATACAAAAAATGGCGGCACCGGCCGGATGGTGATTAAAGATAGCCATGGGAAGGTCCTGAAGGAAATAAAGACCGATTACCGTGCTGGGCTTAACGACTTAATCTGGGATTTGCGAGCAGAAGGACAGAAAGAAAGAGTAAAACCTGGCGAATATCAGGTTGAATTTTACTTGGGCCAGAACAGCCAGAGCAAAAAATTTAAGGTTAGCACAGCCAGGTTTTCTTATATGGAGTCACCTGATTGAGCCAGAAAATAGTTGATTATGACGGTTGTTTTGTCTGCGGCCAGGCTAATACCTGTGGACTGAAGTTGGTGTTTTATTATGACGAGACGAGCCAGAAAGCCTGGACTGAATTTGTCGCCGTCACGAAGTTTGAAGGATATCAGGGCATACTCCACGGTGGCATTATTTCTTCTGTGCTTGACGAGGTGATGATTAAAGCCGTTTTACACCGGGGAGAAGTGGTCGTTACTTCCAGGTTAACAGTGGAGTTTAAAAGCCCGGCCAGTATAGGGGAGAAGCTCAGAGCAGAAGGCTGGGTGACTGGCGAAAGAGGAAAAATTATCCTGACCGAAGGTAAGCTCGTTGGAGGAGATGGACGGATAATAGCTTCAGGTAGCGGAGTTTATGTTCGCTTAAAAAACGAGATGGCTCAGCGCCTGGCTGAAAGTTTAAAAAGTAGAGATTGGTAGCAGGGTGCAAAAATAAGATGATGAAAACTCAGGGACCTATTCTTTTAGGTATAGTTGGCAAATTGAATAATTCACAGCAAAAAGTAAAAAACTTTATCTAAAGGTGGAATCAGCAGAACTAGTTCACTTCTGGTTAGAAAGAGAGGTTAATCCAGTAAACAACTTGGCTTTGTTGGAAATTACTTTCAGAAATAAGTAGCAAAACTCGCTCAGCTTTTTTATTTCAGCATTTTTCTAAACCCTGCTGCAGGTCGTCTCTCAGGTCTTCATAGGCTTCACAGCCGACTGACAAGCGAATCAGGTCATCAGTGATTCCTGATTCTTCCCGGGTTTTTTTCGGCACCGAGGAGTGAGTCATGCTGGCTGGATGCTGGATTAGAGTTTCAATGCCGCCAAGGGAAACAGCCAGAGTGCAGAGTTTGACGCTGTTAATCAGCTTTATCCCTGCCTCATAACCACCTTTCAGCCCGAAGGATATCATGGAGCCAGGTCCCCTCATCTGCTTTTTCATCAGCTCGTACTGCGGGTGGCTGGGAAGCCCTGGATAATTGACCCAGGCTACTTTGGGATGGGTTGATAACCACTGGGCCAGTTTCTGGGCGTTTTCCTGGGCTTTTTCTACCCGGAGTTTTAAAGTCCGCAGACCGCGGAGTACGAGCCAGGCCTGGTGTGGGTCCATAGTGCCGCCCAACAAGTGCAAAACTTTTTTCAACCGGAGATGTAAATCCTGAGTTTTACTGATGATGATGCCCCCAACTACATCGGTATGGCCGTTTATGAACTTGGTCACACTGTGTAAAACTACGTCGGCACCCAGCTCTAACGGGTTCTGAAGTATGGGAGAAGCAAAGGTGTTGTCCACTACTAACAACAGACCATGCTTATGAGCCAGTTCTGCGCAGGCAGCAATGTCAGCCATGACCATAGTCGGGTTGGCTGGGCTTTCAATGTACAGCAATTTAGTGTTTTTTTTAATTCGTTTTTTAATTTCCTCCAGGTTGGAAGTGTCAATAAAATCAGAGCTTATGCCGAAGCGAACAAGTTCAGTTTCCACGATGGTTCTGGATGCTCCATAAAGAGCTGCTGTGCCGATCATATGAGCATCTTTTTCTAAAAAAGTCATGTAAACAGTTGATACCGCAGCCATGCCGGATGAAGTAGCTAGGGCGGCATAGCCTTTTTCCAGACTGGCCACCGCTTCTTCCAGGGCTTTAATGGTTGGGTTTCCCAGGCGGGTGTAGATGAAACCCTGTTCCTGTCCGGTAAACAGGGCTGCTCCGTGCTCAGCACTCTCAAAAGCAAAAGTAGAGGTTTGATAAATAGGAGGAGAAACGCTACGAGCTATCGGGTCTGGATGATAGCCTGCATGGATAACTCTGGTGTCAAGCTGAAAATCTTTTTTTTCGGACATTTCTTTTTCTCCTGAAAGAGACTTGTCACAAATCTTGATTTTTTGCTGATTTTCTGATTTTTTATTTTATCCTACCTGAATAATTTTTTCTAGCGACTGATTATCTTCTGGATACAATTATTTCCGAAGCCGGTCTAAAATTATTCTT
>JACIYK010000142.1 GCA_014359965.1 Candidatus Aminicenantota bacterium | reverse complement strand
AGGCGCTTCCCGGTAACCGAACAATTCATAATCCATAGAGGCATAGCCCTGCGAAAGCGATTTTAACTGATTATAAAAATCAAAGACTACTTCATTGAGCGGCACCAGGTAGTCAAGCAAGACCCGATTGGTAGAAATGTATTCCATCTTCTTCTGTTCACCCCGCCGGTCGTCTAAAAGCTGTAGCAAATTACCCAGGTAACGGTCCGGTGTGAGAATGATGGCCTCAATAATGGGCTCTTCTATTTTTTCTATAAACTGCGGCTCGGGAAGTTCGGAAGGGTTATGAACTTCCAGAACCTCACCTTTGGTGGTAGTCACCCGGTAACTGACGCTCGGAGCAGTAGTAATCAGGTTCAGGTTGAATTCTCGCTCCAGTCTTTCCTGGATGATTTCCCGGTGAAGAAGTCCAAGAAAACCGGCCCGAAAACCAAAGCCCAGGGCCGGGGAATGTTCGGGCTCAAAATGAAAGGAAGCATCATTCAACCGCAATTTTTCCAGGGCATCACGGAGGTCTTCAATTGAACTGTCGCCGGCCGGATAAAGGCCGCAGAAAACCATGGGCTTGGCTTCTTTGAAACCAGGCAGGGGCTGAGCCGCCGGCCGATGTTTGTGGGTGATGGTTTCCCCAATCCGAGCATGGGCTAGATTCTTTATACCGGCAATTAAATAACCAACTTCCCCTGTGTTCAGGCTGTCTACTTTAACTGGCTTGGGGGTAAGGTAGCCAATTTCTTCGGCTTCATATTCAACGCCGGTGGACATCAAAACGATCCGGTCCCCGGTCCGGAGCTGGCCGTCCACCACTCTTACGAGCACTACCACTCCCCGGTAGGAGTCAAACCAAGAATCAAAAATAAGAGCTTTAAGGGGAGAGTCGGGATTCCCGCGGGGAGGTGGAATTCTCTCTACGATGCTTTCCAGCACTGCTTCCACCCCCGTTCCTTTTTTAGCTGAAACCAAAAGGGCCTCTTCTTTTTTCAGGCCGACGATGTGTTCTAGTTGTTCAAGGGCCATATCCACATCCGCCTGTGGCAAATCAATTTTATTAATAACCGGAATTATGACCAGGTCATTCTGGATAGCCAGGTAAGCGTTGGCCAGAGTCTGGGCTTCCACTCCTTGTGAGGCATCTATGACCAGGACAGCCCCCTCACAGGCGCTGAGGCTGCGTGAAACTTCATAAGAGAAATCCACGTGCCCTGGAGTATCAATCAGGTTCAGAATATATTCTTCACCTGATTTGCTTTTGTATTTGAGTCTGGCCGTCTGAGCTTTAATGGTGATACCTCTTTCCCGTTCCAGGTCCATGGTGTCCAGAACCTGTTCTTTTAGCTCGCGGGGGGAAAGGGCACCGGTCAACTCAATAAAACGGTCAGCCAGCGTGCTTTTCCCATGGTCCACATGGGCAATGATAGAAAAATTTCTTATTTTTTCCTGCATAACTGATACCTTATTCCAGAAACGGGATAATAAAGCTAAACCAACCTGATTCTAGGCCGGGCAAAATCAAGATAGGATTTTATTTTAATAGAAAAAACCGGGTTTTACAACCACACCCACCAGAGCAGGCCTTATTCTTTCCTTGACTTTTAGAGATGGGTAGTATATTTTCAGATTGTAACGGAGAACGATTGAGCTTATCTCCGTAAGGAGGATGTGATGTTAGGTTCTATCGGCCCAACTGAACTTTTGTTGATTCTGCTCATTGTCATTATCATTTTCGGTGCCAGAAAACTTCCAGAACTGGGCAAATCTCTTGGAGAAGGCATTAAAAATTTTAAAAAAAGCGTGAGTAGTGGTAAAGAAGAGAGCCACCAGGATAACAACTCCAAGCCGCCGGCTGCCAATTGAGGCCTTTGATTTTTAGCTATTACATTAATTACCAGACCGATAATGCTTTACGCTGGTTTTGACCTCGGGGGAACCCAATTAAAATACGGAGTTATAGACAGCCGGGGAAAAGTTGTTTATAAAAACAAAACCAACAGCCCCCCGGACATAGAGCAGCTTCTGGAAACCATTTCTCGCTGCTGGCAGGAACTGACTTCAATCTGGGGGAAGAAAATTTACAGCGTGGGATTTGGTTTCGCCGGCTTTTTTAGCCTGAAGAAAAAAAGAATCCTTAATTCACCAAATTATCAGGCTTTAAATAATTTTCCTCTTTTTCCAGCTCTGCGCAAAATTTTACCGGTTCCGTTCTCTATCCACAATGATGCCAACCTGGCAGCTTATGGCGAATACCTGTATGGGAGCGGGAAAAAAGCTCATAGTCTGGTATTTCTGACTATTGGCACTGGAGTTGGCTCAGGCATTATATTAAACGGTGAATTATGGCAGGGAACAGAAGGATTTGCCGGGGAACTGGGACATATCACCGTCAACCCGGATGGATTTCCCTGTAACTGCGGCAGTCGGGGCTGCCTAGAAACAGAAGTCTCGGCCACCGCCCTGGTGAGAAACTACCGCGAATTCAAACCATCAGATGAAAACCTGACTGCTCGGGATGTTTATCTGAGAGCTAGAAAAGGAGATCGGGCCGCGGTCAAGAGTTTTGAAAAATGTGGATACTTCTTGGGTCTGGGTTTGAGCATTGTGATAAATTTTCTCAACCCGGAAAAGATCATTCTGGGCGGCGGAGTGATGAATTCAGGCAATTGGTTGTTAAAGCCCACCCTTTCTGAAGTCAAAAAGAGAGCCATTCCCTTCAGCCTGGCAAGCTGTGAAATAAAGAAGGCTAGTTTAGGGAATGATGCTGGTTTTATCGGCGCAGCTGCCTGGGCCAGGTCACAAGCCCGCCGGTCAGGCTCTAAAAAATAGAACGGAAGTTGCTCTCTTTGGTGCCACCGCAGGTAACTTTTTCTCCTTTAAAAAGTTTAAGTATTTTGATACAAAAATTGAGGAAAAATTATATAATGATATCTTTATTTCAAAAGCCATTACCAGATATTTAACTAATGATTGGCAGAAGAGACATTGGTAGAAAAAAGGAGGAAGAGGTGTTAGGCCAAAGGTGCAATCTATGCTGGAAAAAAGCTAAACTGACTATAATCTTTTTAATTTTCATATTAGCCACTCTCACCAGTCTGGGAGCTACTATCAGAACGACCGGGGCTATTAAAGGCCGGGTCCTGGATAAACAGGGTAAACCTGTAAGCGGGGCTTATCTATCTCTTTTTTCACCCCGTTTGATAGGAATTGAATATTACCTGACCAAAAAATCTGGTAATTACCATTTTGTTGACCTTTCGCCTGGCCTTTACAAAATCATTGTTGAAGCACCTGGTTTCACTTCTGTGATCATAAATGATCTAAGGGTAGAAACGGGCAAGACTCTTCAGCTTGACATAGCTCTTGAACCGAGTGAAAAAGAAGAAGAAAAAATCCTGCTTATACCACTGCCAGAGCTGGATAAGGAATCGCCAGGTGTTTCTTATGTTCTGGACCGGGATATAATAGCCCATATCCCGAAAACCAGGGATCTTAAAGGATTGTTGAGTCTGGTTCCCGGTCTCTCTCCGGAACAGGTTCCTTCGGGTTTAAGCTTTTCTGTTAATGGGTCAACCACCCGAGATAATGCCGTCACCTTCCTGGCCAACGAGCTGAACCATTCCCTGGACCGGTCGCTCAATGCCTTTATAGACGTTGACTTGGTCGAAGAAATGGAAGTAGAAGCAGCCGGTCACCCGGTAGAAAGTTACAGCACACCTGGGGCTTTCATTAAAATTATTCCAGCCCAGGGCAGCAATTCAAGTTCCGTAGAACTTAAGTTTTTTGCTACCGGCGGAAATTTGGTCCATAATCTATGGCAGCCTGACCCCCAGAGTCTAGTGGACCCGTGTTCAGTCATCAAAGAGAAATACAACCTGGATTTTTCTATGAATCTCAGCGGCGCTATTTTGCCTGACCGGGTGTGGTATTTTACCAGCTACCGGTACAACCAGAAATCAAAATCCACACCCTTTCAGCCCTGGAGAGACCCAAACAATATTATTTATCCAAGGTACAGCTGGAAAGCCAAAGATTTCTTCTCCATGCTAAGACTAACTACCCAGGTCATGCCGGAATTAAGGGCTTCTCTGCTGTTAAGCTATAACCGCGATAATCAAACAGTAGACCCCGACCTTGTCTCTGCTACCACCCCTCAAATTGCCACTATGGGCATTAATGGGCAGAATCTTTTTCTTATTAACCTCACTGGCAGTTACAAGTTTGATTTTGAGACAACAGCCACTGGCTTTCTGTTTTACACCGCCAACAAACGGCCGCGGCTTCTTTACCCCGGCGGGAAAGATAATCCCCGCTACGAGGACCTGGGAACAGGATATGCCTGGGGAAGCGGTCTGTACAATGACCGTAATAAAGACAATGTGTTTCGAGTTGGTCTATCAGCCACCCGCTGGCAAAATTTTCTAGGGATAACGCACGAACTTCTGGCCGGAGCCGAATACGAGAGCAGCATAGCTTCCTATTCAGTCTGGAAAAACGACAACCTGCTCCATTTTTACCTTTTTGGAAATCCGTATTATTATGGGGAAGGATTTTCCCCTGTAAGCGGCAATCTGGTAGGTAAGGGCTTAATTGGCTTCTACCTGGCCAGCGGAACTGAGGACGGACTTCTGCAGAGTGCTTCCCTTCATCGTCTGGTTTTTTACGCCCGGGATAATTTCTCCCTTGGTTCACGGTTAAG
Organism: Candidatus Aminicenantota bacterium; assembly: GCA_014359965.1. Lineage (GTDB taxonomy): Bacteria > Acidobacteriota > Aminicenantia > Aminicenantales > Saccharicenantaceae > Saccharicenans. The sequence continues at coordinate 1,927 of JACIYK010000142.1, read as the reverse complement.
TTTTTCTCTGGGACTTAAGTTTGAAAGAATTCAGTCTGGTCTTTCACCAGTTTATATGAGTTCAAGTGGAAATGTTACCTCTATTCTTTACGGCAATGCCTTGATTAAATCCATCTATGGTATTAATCCTTACAGCGCCCAAAGGTTGAACGGCTGGGACAATATGATTATCTGGCACACCCTTTCGCCACGCTTAGGAATGGTATTCGATGTCTTTGGCAAGGGGAATACGCTAATAAAAGGTTCTTTCAACCGCTATGCTGAAAATCTATCCCTGAGCTATTTGATGAATTTCTCTCCTGCCTTCCCCGGTAATTATCATCTTTTCTACTGGTACGATGAAAACGGAGACCAAAAGGTAGATGTAGACGACACTCTTGAGCTTTTCCCGGAAGATTACCGTATACACCAGAATGATTATTTCCGGAAGAGAGTAGCCCCTGGCCTGAAGCCGCCTTCCGTCACTGAGTGGACAGTAGCCCTGGAGCAAAAAATCCAGGAAAACATGACTGTTTCTTTAGCCTACCTTAACCGGAGCAAAAATAATTTAATTGAAGATGTGCTCTATGATCCGGATAATGACGTGGAATGGTATCAGTTAGAGGGGGCCCCCTCCTGGTGGATTCCTTTTAGTACCATCGTTCCTGGCGCTTCCGGTAATGGAGAAACCCCTATAACTGTCTATTTCCCATCCGCCAGCGCTCCGGCTTATTTTACTAGGTTAAACAACGTTAAGGGCTTAAAACAGAATTACTCGGGCTGGCAGTTAGTTTTCCGAAAAAAAATGTCCAATAAATGGCAGCTCCTGGCTTCAGCTACCTGGAGTAAAGCAACAGGCAATGTGGGTTTAAGCCGTATGTCCTCCAACGGACTTACTCTGCTGGCTAACTCACCCAACTCTTTTCTGAACCTCTCCACTAACTCAAGGCTGGACCTTGACCGGCCCTTTATTTTCCAGGTGATGGGCACCTACCAGCTGCCTAAAGATTTCTTCCTGAGTGCTCGATTCTATGGCTACAGCGGTACTCCCTGGTTAAGAACCGTGACCATCATAGCACCACAGAGCTGGCTAGAAGCCCATGGAGCAAGCAACACACCGGTTACTATTCTGCTGGAAGAACCTGGTAACAGGCGTTATTCTTTCTTCCAGAGTCTGGACCTCAGGCTGGAAAAGAACCTAAAACTCAGCTCAGGAACTAACCTGAACATCTGGGTTGATATCCTTAACCTTCTGGGTAAGAAATACACGATTACGCAGTATGATGAAGGTGGGTACTGGTATCCAGAAACTGAAGGAACAAACGACGGGACCCGGATTTTCTCGCCTTTCTACCAGAAAATTCTGGCCGCCTATGGCACAAGAACAGCACAACTTTGTTTCCGGTTGAGATTTTGATTGGGGTTTTCCGCAGGACCTAACCAGATAAAAAAGCAGGGCAATTTTTCATTCTTACAATTTTATTTCCTTTACTTTCTTAATCACCTTTTCGCTTGTTTTTTGTTTCACACTGCTGTAGAGCAAATATTTTCTGGGCGGAAGCGGCTTATCTTCACTGAGGGGAATTAACACTTCAAACTCTCCCCTGAATTTATTCACTTCCTGTCTTTTGAGCTCATCTTCATCTTTAAAAGCCAGGGCAAAGGATTTTTCTCCTTGCCAGATCAGCTGTCCAGCTTTATCTTTAAGTTCCAGTCTGAGATAAAGTTCTGCTTCCAGACTGGCGTTGTCCATGACTTCAAACCAGATGTCATCGTAGGACATGGAAATAGTTACCAAAAACTTAACCGCGTCAGAAGTCCTCTCTACTTTTGATATTTTAAGATCATAATCAAAAAAAGTTCTTTCCTGAGAAATTGCCTCTCTCGGTAAATAACTCTGAGCTAGGTTCAAATCCTGCAGGTGCTCCAGGTTAATGGCCGAAAGAAT
>JACIYK010000141.1 GCA_014359965.1 Candidatus Aminicenantota bacterium | reverse complement strand
CATATTTTCTTATGAAATACTCTCTCGCTGCTGCCTGCTCTTCCTGCGGAGAAGTATTCTTTGTCAGTTCCTGTTGAGAAAAAACAAAAGCTGACGCTGCTAACAGCAATGAGACGAAAATAACTACCTGTAATTTACTCATCATTTTAGTTCCCTTTATCTTTTCGGGATACTTTTATAATACAATTTATTATCAAAAATCATAAGTCAAATTCAAGCCTAAAAATTTCCGGCTGGCATCCCAGTTAAACACATTCACCTCTCTGGTCCAGATTCCGGCGCTGAGACCCAGGCCAACTGTTTTCCCTATTCTATAATAAATTGCTACTGAATTTAAAGTGTAATCATCTCTTCTGAGTTCTGCTCCTGGATATTCAGGTACGGGATAATCGTTTCTCGTCCGGCTGTAGGTATAGTCAAGCCGAAATTTTCGCCTGAATATGTAAATGGAAGGGCCTGCTGACCAGGTTTGCCCAACATAATAAGCACTCCTGGACCAGATGGAAAAATTTACATCTCTTACGTATGCACCGCGGAGCATCAGTAATTTCCCAAGAATCAGGTTGACGGAACTTTCCCCAACCAGACCTTTAAAATCAGGCAGGTCAGAAGCCAGCGTATCAAACTTTTTATAACCGATTTTTATCTGTCCCCGTATTCTGCCGGTGGGGGAAAATTCAAACCCGGTGTAAAAACTCTGGCTGTGGGAATCACCGCTACTGGCAGGATTTTTAAAATCAAACCGACCGATTTCTCCTTCCAGGAAATAACGAATCCTCGGGTTTAAACCATAATAAATCCGTCCCGAGAGATAATCTTCTCGATGACTTAGCCTTTCTCCGATATTAACCCCATTGTAATCAATACTTTCGTAATCATAATCAATGCGCCTCACCCGGCCCTCAACCGAAACACGAGAAGATTTCTGGTAGAGCAGGGAAGCAAACATTCCTTTTTCTTTTCTTCTGGGTCTGATGTCAATTTCATAACTCCATCTCTCGCGAGCGTTATTGTAGTTTCCGCCAAAGGTGAATAAAATCTTGTTAAAACTGAGCGAAATATCTCCGTTAAAATAATTATTCCAGGTCCTTTCTCTCTTGGTCTTCCAAAAGAAAACATACTGCGGCGATTCATATAGATGAACAATAATCTTTCTTTTGGCCATGAGATAAAGGTTAAAAGCCGGGCCAGCCGTCAGCCAGAAATCGGAAACAGCTTCCGGGTGATAATAAATATTGGAATCATACCCGACATCCTTAACCAAAATGGCCGGTTGCAAATGAAAAGGTCCAATTTTCCAGGCAGCTCTTTCCCAGGCCAGTCTCATTTCTCTGGCCTTCCAGGTTTCTGCCTGTGCTAACAGAAAAGAAAATAGAATAAAGCTGAGTAAATAGATCGTTTTTTTTTCTCTAGCTCCCAACATTTAATTACCGTAGATCTAGTCTTAATCTTATAATACAAAATTCGACCTCAGTTCAAGTCATTTTTTGGGAAAGGGACAAATACTGTGATTTGCTTGCCTTATAGGCATATAGTATATTTATTTGAGCATGAAACGTTACCTGAAGACCAGATTGTTTCAAAGATATCTTGCCGCTCTTTTCTATTGTCTGCTTATGTTGTTTTTATATATGTTACCACCACAGTTGTCTGCCCAGCGACTAACAGCAAACAAGACTGTAACTGGGCAGGTTCAGGATGAGTCTATTAAACTTTTTGCCCGCAATCAAGAAAAAAAGGGTGAGGTGGTGCTGGCCTCTGGTGATGTCGAATTGCATTTCAGAGACATCGTGTTACTGGCCGAAGAAATTCAGCTCAACACTACAACTTACGAGGTAGTCGCTTCCGGTCACGTCACTCTGCAACATCCGTCAGAAATTATCTCCTGCGACCGGCTGATTTACAACCTTAAAACCAGGGAAGGAAAACTGGATAACGTCCGGAGTATTGCTCGCCCTAACTTGCTATTCGGGGCTAATGCCATAGTAAAAAACACAGATGACCTTTATGAACTGCATCAGGGGTGGCTAACCAATTGCACCCAGCCAGTACCACGCTGGAGTTTCTCGGTGGCCAGAGCCAACCTGAAACCGGATGAATACATTTCGCTCTGGAGTGCGGTAGTAAAGATAAAGAAAATCCCAGTCTTTTACCTGCCTTACATGCGCTATCCTTTAAAAGAAAGAGCCACAGGCTTCCTCTTCCCTAAAGTCGGGTTTACTAAGGTTAAAGGGCTTTCTATCAGCGAAAGCTTTTACTGGGCAATTGCTCCAAACATGGATGCCACGATAACCGCTGATTTTTACTCCAACCAGGGAGTGGGCGGAGGTGCGGAATTTCGCTACATTCTAGGAAAAGAGACAAAAGGAGAGGCCTCGGTCTACTATTTTCGTTTTTTTAACAAAAGCAACGTAGAAGATATGCCCAAAAAAGCTCACCTGATCCGTTGGGAGCATCAACAGGTCTTGCCCGGTGGATTCCGTCTGAATGGTGAAGTAGATTATTCAAGCAGCTTTGATTTTCTGAGAGAATTCGAAAACAATTTCAGCTATGGCACTTCTGGTAATCGTTCCCATTCCCTAAGCCTTAGCAAGAGCTGGTCCCTGTTCAGTTTTAATGTTCGAACCTCTCGCTTCGAAACCTACTTTCCCCAGTCAGGCCAAAGTTCGGTATCTTCCTATTTACCTCAGGCTTCCTTCAACCTTATGAAGTTCAAAGTTTATCGTTCTATTTTCTTTTCCTGGCAATCTGGTTACATTAATCAAGTCTATTCATATACAAGGTATGATAAGACCACAAATACTTATAAAAATGCCCAGGCTTTTTTCAAGCCCAAACTCAACCTGCCTATCATGCCTTTTCCGTGGCTGAACCTGAATCTGTCGGCTGGCGGCAACCTGATTTATTATTTTCAGACCTACTCCCCTGGCACCACGGTCCGGGTTGACGAACCCATGTTTGTCGCTCAGAAAACGGCCGAAGTCAACCTGGAAGGACCAACTGTTTACAAGATCTATTTCCGTGGAAATGAACCTTACCTTAAACATATAATTGCTCCTTTCCTGAAGTACTCTTATGAAAGCTCTCTTTCGGCTGAGCAGGCTAGCCGGATTATATCCCCGTTTGGTTTTATGCGTTACAACCAGGTATCATACGGTCTGAATCAAGACTTTATCATCAAAACTGATAGCACCCCCAAACAGATCCTGACGCTCGGAATTTCTCAGACCTATTACTTTGACCCACCCACCAGTGAAATTAAACGATACTACCCAAACCAGCTGGACCGGCATTACGCACCGATCAATTTCCTGGTTCGTTTTTATCCACTGGGAAATTTCAAGCTTGACCTCTCCGCGGATTACAACACTTATGAAAAAAACATCTTGAGTATCCGGTTGAGCCCGGTCTACGGCCAGCCAGAAGATAATTATTATTTTAGCTTGAATTGGTCCAAAAGTTATTACATGATGGGACCAGACAGTATCTTCTGGAATAATCAGGCTGGGCTGCAGGTTGGCTTTCGCTGGCCAGAAAAACTGGACCTAAAAATTCAAATGCAGAGAGACCTCAAGAGAAAAAAACAGATTTACAACAGCCTTTCTGCCATCTACCATTATCAGTGTCTTGATTTTGTCCTGGATTTGAGAATGTATTATTACCGGAGCAAGCCTGATACCCAATTCAAGTTTTCTATCAGGCTGGGCAACATAAGTCAGACCACCGACCTTCTGGAAAAATTTGGTTTTTAGAAATAGCGTCTGGTAATTTAAAGCTGCGCAATCCTGCTCAGGAGGCATCAGGTTTACCACGACTTTTTATTCAGGTCATTTTCCTGCAAGCACCCTGGTAATTTGACAGAATGAAAAAAAACATATATAAGAAAAATCAAAAAAAGTGCCTATAACAAGAGGATATATATGCGCGTCTTGATAACAGGCTGCTCCGGATTTTTGGGGGGCCACTTAGCTGATTATCTCTGGTCCAACTACCCAAAGGTTGAAATCCACGGCCTTATCAGACCAGGAGTCTCACCCGATCGGTTTCCAGAATCATTAAGGCCACTCTTACATTTCGGTGACCTTTTAGCCCCAGAATCTTTGTCCCGGGCCTTAGAAGAATCAGCACCAAAGATTATTTTCCACCTGGCCGGGGTCAGCTCCGTTTTGTCCTCGATTGAACAGCCAAAACAGGCTATCCAGGTCAACCTGCTGGGAACACTGAACCTTTTAGAAACAGTCCGGAAAAGCCCGCAAAGCCCAACAATAATTCTTGCTTCCTCAGCTGATACATACGGGCTGGTTTACTCCAACGAATTGCCCCTTAAAGAAACAGCTGCCTTCCGTCCTCTCAGCCCGCTGGCTGTAAGTAAAGCAGCTCAGGACCTGCTTGGCTTTCAATATTTTAAGCTCTATAAGCTGAAAATCATAAGAGTAAGGTTGTTTGAGCTCATCGGCCCAAGACAGCCCGATTGTTATTTTGTCTCCAGGCTGGCCAGGCAGGTAGCCGAGGTGGAAAAGAAGAAAAGTCCGCCGGTCATCAAAATCCCCCGGGCTGAATCCAAGAAAGACTATATTGACGTCAGAGATGCCGTCCGGGCTCTCTGGCTGTTATCAGAAAAAGGTGAGCCGGGCGAAGTCTACAACCTTGGTTCAGGTCGTGCCTGGTCTAAAAGCGAGCTGATAGACTTGATAGTCAGTCTAACCAGAGCTAGGCTGGTTATAGAGAAAGAAGATGACCCTCAACCCAGATTCTTGGAACCGCCTATCCTTTTGGCTGACATCTCAAAAATAGCTAAAGCTACCAGCTGGAAGCCTCAGATAACCCTTAAGCAATCCTTGCTTGACCTTTTAAATTATTGGCGGGAAACGATCAAGTAAAGCGGCTCAATAACCAGATAAAGCTTGCTCACCTGGAGCGGGTAATATCAAGCACCAGCTGGCTTTCCTGAACTGATTTTCTTTCTTCTTCAATCATCCTTAATATATCCGGAGTTATATCACCAGTAGGATAATTTCCATCAAAACAGGCGGCGCAGAAATACCTTAGCTGAGGGTTTTCGAGGCGGATGGCTTTTTTCAGGTTTTCCAGTGTCTGGTAGATGACTTTGTCAGCACCAATTCTTCTGGCCACCAGTTCTTCATCCGCATCTCTGGCCACAAACTCGGTCTTGGTCTGCATGTCAATACCATAAACACAGGGGTAGCGTAACGGTGGTGAATAAGAAGCAAAATACACCTTTTCAGCTCCACATTCTCTGACCATCTCCACAATGGCCCGGGAGGTGTTACCGCGGACGATGCTGTCATCCACCAGGAGCACTTTTTTCCCTTTTATTTCCGAACAGATGGGGTTAAGCTTCTGTCTAACTGAGCTCTGCCTCTTAGCTTCAGCAGGCATAATGAACGTCCGGCCGATGTAGCGGTTTTTAACCAGAGCTTCGCTGTATTTCAATTTCAAACGCCGGGCAATTTCAATGGCTGCATCCCTGGCTGAATCAGGCACCGGCACCACTACATCAATTTCCAGATTCTTCTTTTTTATTTCTCCAGCCAGCAGACGACCCAAATTAACCCGGCTCTTATAAACATTTACGCCATCAATGACTGAATCCGGACGGGCAAAATAAACCCATTCAAAAAGGCAGGGGGTATGTTTTTTCTTCAGGATTTTCTTCCGGTGAAGCTGGCGATTTCGGTCTATAAAAATTGCTTCTCCAGCTCCAATGTGCTCTATTTCGTCAAACCCCATCAAATTCAGGCTGACTGTTTCTGAAGCGAAAGCATAAGAAGGAAGCAGGCCGTCCCGTCGCCGGCCAAAATTGAGCGGTTTAATGCCGTAAGGGTCGCGAAAAGCTACCATCCCTTGTTCAGCAATGTACGCTACTGTGGCATAGCTGCCTTTAACCCGGCGATAGACGCCAGCTACTGCTTTGAAGACATTTTCCGGGCTAAGGTTTTTAACTCTGAGGTTTTCCAGTTCCTGGGCAAAAACATTAAGAATCGCCTCGGCATCGCAATCTGAATTAAGCAGGCGCTGATCTTTTTCAAACAGCTCTTTTTTTAGCTGCCGGTAATTAACCACATTTCCGTTATGCGCGAGCACAATGCCAAAAGGCGTGTTGACCATAAAGGGCTGGGCATCTTCATGGCCACCGCCTCCAACCGTGGGGTAACGTGTATGGCCGATGCCAATCTGTCCCTTGAGCTGAGCTGCTTCCTGCGGGCCAAAGATATCCATCACCAGCCCACTACCTTTCTTTTCATGAAACCGACCATCATAAGTGATGATACCAGCGGCATCCTGACCACGGTGCTGAATGGCAAGCAAACCCTGATAAAGGTCGTGGAAAACTTCCCGGTTAGACCAGATACCAATGACTCCACACATTGAAGTTTATCCCTTCATTTAGCTGATATTATAGCAGATAAAACCGGTCTTTTAAATGTAAAGCCGCAGCTGATCCAGGTCTGGCTGCTTAAAGGCTAAAAAGTTAAGTTCTGAAACTTTTCTTCTCATCTGAAGAACCAGTAACCCAAAAATCAGTCCCGTCAAAAAATTGTTTGTTTAAAGAATTCTATTGAAACATAATGTGCCAGGCTCTTTCCAGCGGGACAAATCTGCTTCCTTCTTCTGGGCTGGAATTTATCTTTTAAATCA
>JACIYK010000140.1 GCA_014359965.1 Candidatus Aminicenantota bacterium | reverse complement strand
TATTTCTGGCCGATTTTTGTCGGCCTGAAAAATTTTTCTGAAATTTTTAAGCCTTAAGCTCTTTTTAAAAAAGAAATAAGAACTACTAACTGTCGCTAGTCAAAGAAAGTAGCAGATTTATATTCAGGTCGGGGTTGAATTAAGGGCCAAAAATAATTATGTTAATTGGCTTAAAGACAAGCTCAGGGTTTAAAATGGCCTTTATTTGCCAGGGATTTCATTAAACCGTGAAAAAAAAAAGAAAAAAATTGTAGTGCCTGAGATTAGATATTCAGGCGGAAAGGAGCTAGGCATGAAAACGACAGGTCGTCTATTAGCTATTATCTTAGTCTCTCTTTCTTTATTTCAAGCTTCTCTGAACAGCCAGGAACAGATTCAGGTCCACTGGGAAACCATAGCCAGAATAAGAGAGGAAGGTCTGCAGCATTCTCAGGTTATGGATATAGCTGGTTACATTGTTGATGTTCTCGGAGCACGCCTGACCAATTCCGAAGCCATGAAGAAAGCTCAGCAGTGGGCGGTAGCCAAGATGAAAGAAATCGGTCTGGAAAATGTGGTTATTGAACCTTACATGGACTATGGAGTAACCTGGGATAATAAGTATTTTTCTCTTCATATGCTGGAACCAGACTATCAACCGATGACCGGCTTTCCTCTGGCTCATACTCCTGGAACAAAGGGCAAAGTCGTCTGTCCGGTAGTAATTGGTGATATCAAGTTAAAATCACAGATACCTCAGCTTAAAGGCAAATTGAAGGGGGCAGTGGTTTTAAGCAGCCCTCCGTTGCCTATAACACAGGCTGATTTATCGCGTGGGGTAAGCCGGCTGAGCGATGAAGATTTAAAGAAACTGGAGCAGGATGTTATCCCGCCTGTTCGACCTGCTCCTGCTCCTCCCAATCCCGATTTACTCAGTCAGGAAGAAAAAATTGCTTTTTTCAAATCCGAAGGTGCTGTGGCAGTATTTCAGTGCGAACGTGGTAGGCCAGGTGTAGTGGTTGGGTTTTCCCGACCAGGAAGTGTTAAGGATAAATGGTCAAGAGAAAAAACGCTGGATTCATTGCCGATTGTAGCTGTTACTCCTGAGCATTATAACCGAATGTATAGAATTATTAAGAGGGGAATACCGGTTAAGGTCGAACTGGAGATTCGTAACAAGATTGGAAAGAAAGTAGAAAAAGCAGCCAATGTCATAGGTGAAATACCGGGAACAGACCTGAAGGATGAAGTTGTCATGATTGGGGCACATTTTGATAGCTGGCATGCTAGTCCTAACGCCAGCGACAATGCTTCTGGCTGCGCTGTGGTGTTGGAAGCAGCCCGGATTCTTAAAGCCATCGGAGCCTCGCCCCGGCGAACGATAAGGGTGGCACTCTGGAGTGGAGAAGAACAGGGGCTGTTCGGTTCTACAGAATACGTAAAGAAGCATTTTGGTAATCCTAAAGATCCGGCTTATCCACCCACCAGAGAGTATGAAAAATTTCAAGTGTATTTTAATCAGGATTATGGGGCCGGGCAGTACCGAGGCATTTACCTCCAGGGAAATGAACATGTGCGTCGCATTTTCCAGGCGTGGATGAAACCTTTCAGAGATTTTGGTATGACTACCATTTCCATCAGGAGCGTTGGCAGCACTGATCATGTACCTTTCGACAAAGCCGGTCTGCCAGCTTTTCAGTTTATTCAGGATAGAATCGCCGGCACTGCCGGTCATACCAACCTGGATTTTCTTGATACTCTTTCACCAGAAGATTTGATGAAAAACGCGGTGGTCATGGCTGCTTTTGCCTATGAGGCGGCTATGACAGACATCAAGCTGCCCCGGAAGACTCTGAAATAATAAAGTGTAGCTTGAGAAAAAATTTTAGAAGCCGTTTAAAATCTGTGCGTTAGAGCCTGGAGGTAATTATTGAAGATTTAGAACATATTTTTCCAGCAGGTTTAACTTCTTTGTACCTGAAAGCATCATGAATGAAAAATGGAGGAAGGCTTGAAAGGTCGGGAAGTCGGAACAGGTTTTTATCTAAATATTCAAATTTTTTTTTACCAAGCCCTAATTCGGCAGTAATCTGAATGTGTAATAAATTTTAAGCTGTATGAGTTAGTTGAAGCTTAAAGTTTTAAATTCTTTTTTCTGGTGGCGGCATATAACCTTTATCAATAATGCCTATGAACCCTAATAACGCTCCCCAGTGGTAGAAGGCATCACTCCATCCGGCATCATCGCCCCGACCGGTCTCAGCGTTATAATTTTCGAACACATGTTTGTCTTTTATCCAGGAGGTTAACAGCAAATCTCTGGACTTCTCTACCAGGTCTTTTCTTGCTTCAGGTAGGTTATAATTCCTGAGGCCCAAATACACCAGAAAATTCAATGGAGCCCAGATCCTTCCTCTCCAGTAAAGATTGTCCTTATAGGCGGGGTCGTTCCTGGCGATTGAAGGCAAAATATATGTTCCCCAGAATTCTTGCGGGTTGTAAAAGTGTTCCTTAATCATTCTTTCTGCCTGTTGCCGGTTAGGTACTCTGGCAAGCAGTGGATAAAATAGAGTAGGTGATAAACGATAACTGAATTTTCCGGTTACCAGATCTTTATTCAAATAAAGGCCAAATTTGTCATCCCAGAGAGTCTGAAGTTTCTGAGAATACTTTTCTGCTCTTTCTTTTAGTTCTTTAACTATCACTGGTTTATCCAAGATATGGGCGATTTCCGCAAGACTCAAACAATCAGCAACATAGAGACTCATTAGCCCCACATCTGCCAATAGAAGGCGATGTCTGGTGGTATCAAAAACCGCCTCGTCCCACATTGGAGAATTATCCAGCCCTGATTCCCATTGTGCTCCTTTCTTAGTCCCAATTCCTTTGATTAAACGCTCAGGAAGTTTTCCGGGAGTATAAGGGTCAGATCCCCAGCATAAATAACCGTCAATATCCCTATGCTCAGCCCAAAAGCGATTCCATGATATTAATTCATTAAACACTTCCTGCAAGAACCATTTTTCTCTATATTTTTTATAAATTTCTTTGATTATCAGAGCTCCTACTGGTGGTTGAGAACGGTCTTCACTTTTATATCCAGGATGGATGACATTGGGCACAAATCCTCTTGAAGTAATTGCTTTGGTCATAGCTAGCGCGTTGGAGTAAGCCAGTTCCTTGTTATCCAGCGCTAGCATGTAGGAGGCAAAATAAGTGTCCCACTCAAACAAAACCCAGCCACCCGCAGAAGCTGACCAATTGCGACTTACGGGAGTAATTACTCGGTCATTATCAGGGTCGTAAATAGTATTCCAGGACAGAACTGTATAAAGGGCGTTGTATTCTTCTGGTGCTTCAGGACATACGGTCTTACCATCAGGAACTTTTTTCCTGGCCTTTGCCAGTATTTTTGCTATGTCTTCTGGTGACTTTAATTTTTGCGATGAAATTGTAATGGCTTTATCTAAGGACAGAATGATTTTATCTGCAATTATCTCCAGCTTATTTCCATCAACATACAGGGAAATATTCTGATTCGGGGTTTTCCCGATAATCTGGTTATGGTTCAGGAATATTTCTCCCTGTCTTCCCCATAGCATTTGTGGGACAATAATCAATGAATCCTGTGAGGAAGCCTCAAGTGGGCTTATCAGCAAATAAAGGTCGTTATTGAAAGCTGCGCTCTGAACGCGGAGGTGTATGTCTCGCCATTTTAGTTCCAGCTCAGTATATGAACCATCATAGGTTCGTGGTCCAGGGATGACCTGTTCTTTAGAAGCGAAGTTTTCTCGACCAATAAGAGCCTCAGTTAGGGTTTCCCCTGATTTATGGTCTTTGAGCATAAGTTTAATGGCGAAACCATCTGGCAGTAGAACATGAGTTAAAACACTCCCGTTTTCCCAGGTATTCCAGCCCCGAGCTAATTTCTTTTGAAGGGCGGCAGCTTGAGGGCTAATGGGTGCTGAAGTGGCCGATTTTTTAGCGTCAATTCCGGAGCTGCAAGCAAAAAAAGACAGGATTGAAAGAATGATTAAAAAACAAAAGATCGGTTTAATAATTTTCATTTTTATTCTCTTTATTTAACTTCAAGCTCCACATCATAATAGAAAGCGGAGAGAGGTCTTTTGGAAATGGGTTCAGTATTATCTAACCTGACGATAGCGTGATAATAGCCAGGGTTAAGACCGGCGGTATTAATTTTATTAGTAACAATCTGGTTTTTATCCTGTTTTTTAATTTCTACTTTAAGCCAGGCTGGAAGAGACCCGTGAACCTGCCAGAGGGGCAGGTCAACTGTCCCGGCATTATGAATGGTTAAAGAAGCCGAAAGCTTTTCTGGCCTGGAACTTTTTGTGCGCAGCGAGATAAGATAAGTGTCGGCACTGATAATCGGCGGAAGGGGAAAGTCTCTGGAACTGGAAAGACGCAGCAAGATGACATCGTTAGGCGGGATGGTCAATTTCATTCCGTTGGCGATTGGTCCGGTGGTCTGGTGTTTCCAGAGGTCGCGGACATAGAGGCTTACTCCGCCGCTGAAGCCGAATTCTTCCCAGTTTATGGTGACCTGAGAAGGCGAATTGGTCTGGTTGAAAACGAGCACTGCCTGGCTGCCATCAAATAATTTCTTTTGACCCCAGATACTGACATTTCCATCCTTCCTGATGATATGTCCCTGAATTCCAAGCGGATCTTGATCTACAGCAATAACTTCTAAGTTAGTCAGGATTTGTCGGGTTGATTCAGTCATCTGGCGCAGGTCGTTTCCGGCTATAAGTGGTGCAGCCATCATACACCACAAGCTGAAGAGGCTTCGGTTTTGGGCCTCGCTCAGTCCGGGCATGCCGACAATCATCATATCTGGGTCATTCCAGTGACCCGGTCCAGCATATGGAAACAATTTCTCATTGGCAAAAACTATTTCCAAAGCTGATTTCCAGTCGGCCTTTCCTGGTTCACAGATATCACCTGTTGTCCTCCATAAATGACCTACGGCAGCTGCCCATTTCCAGGGCTCCCCTACACCCCAAGAACACAAGCTGTGCACAAGGGGACGGCCAGCGGCACGCTGGGCTTTATCAAGCAGATCATAAGTTTGGACGATATCCTGTCCTTTCGTGTTGCACCAGTCAATTTTCAGGTAATCAGCTCGCCACTCGGCAAACTGGCGCATATCCTCAAATTCATATCCCTTGGTGCCAGGCATGGCTTTGCTGCAGGTGAGGGTACCGGCATCAGTGTAGAGGGCGTATTTTAGGCCTCGTTGATGAATATAATCCCCAAGTCCGCGCAAGCCGCTGGGATAGCGCTCTAAATTAGTAGCTAGCTTTCCGTTTTCAGCTCTATAAAAGCAAATGCCTTCATCGGGTCCGATGTAAGTATAGCCCACTTCTTTCATTCCACTGCGAAGCAGCGCCTCAACCATTTCCTTGATTAATTTTTCATTCTGTGGTTCCTGACCGAAAGTATTCCAGGGGTACCAGCCCATGGGCGGGGTCAGAGCCAGCCCGTCATAGTCAGCCCGAAGTTTGGAAATGGTCTGGTCGCTTGAAGCAAAGATGAAAATAGAGATGAGCAAAATTCCCACGGCCAGCGTTACAGTTGGCTTAGACATTTTTATTCTCCTTTTTTAAATGAATTTTTTGACTGAATTATTTAGTCTTATTTCTTTCTTATTTCATTTAACTTATTGGGAAAAAATTTTTGCTCTGGAACGCGTTTTTGCTCTTTCTAAATAAACAACAAGCGCCACGCAGATTACCTGGAGAGAATGAAGCCTCAGATTCGTCATTCCTGTTTGCTTTGTCCTTAATCTATCTCTACAAATTTCAGTCCCAGAAGCTGGCAAAATCCTTTAAGAGCCTGGACATGGTCACCATAGGTCATAACCTGGTGATGTCCGAAGCTCAGTTTGTGCACCTGCCTGGCGTTTTTAACTTCTACACCAATGGTTATTCGGCAGTGAGTGGTATCTTCTGTCCAGCGAGTCAGACCTTTAGTTACCAGTATCTTGTCCAGGTCCCAGTGCATGCCCGCTATAGTTACCAGTTCGTTCTCTTTTAAGTCCACGTAAGGTGTAAGCCCTTTGCCCGTAGCGTGGAAGTCCCGGAGCTTGGGCCGGCAGGAAGGATCACCCAGAGAAAAGGGGACCAGATCATGGTTGATGGTGATGATGTTGCTTTCTAAATCTTGGTGGGTGGCATTGGCATCCAGGTTACCCATCAAAACTGGCGCTTGGGAGATTCCCTGAAGAGCTGCTGCCATCAGCAAAGCGGGGAGGTCGCCTTCACAGGCAGCTATGATTCCTTTCTCAATTAATTTAGAAAAGGTAAAACAAGGAACATATTCCACATCTGGCAGCCAGGCACAATCCATGGTCAAAGCATTGGCCCCGTATTTATCAAGCAGCTGATGAATTCCCAGATAAATTCGGGCATATAAAGGCAGTTTATTTTCCCGGCCATCCAGAATTTCATAATTTTGCTTCCACTCCTCCGCCAGTTTTTCAGCTTCAGCTGCCGGCACACTTTCTATAGCTTTAATATAATCCTGGTTATCTAAAAGGATTATTTCCAGTCCGAATCGTTTTTTCAGGTTAGCAAAATCAAAGCATTTATCAGATGTAACCACGCTGTGCGAGGGGAATTCACCAATGTACAGAGCCCGCAGACTGGTTGTTTTTTTCCAGGCCCTTATGGCACCGAGGGCAGCTTTTAAGTCTTCAGCTCCAGC
>JACIYK010000014.1 GCA_014359965.1 Candidatus Aminicenantota bacterium | reverse complement strand
TAAACTTCCCGATAACTTCTCGGAAAGACTTTTTGGAGCCTTAAATTTTTCCGGGGATTTCAGCCCACAGGAGAAAAGGAAAGTAGTAAGATTGCTGACTGACCCAACCTTCTTGCTGGAAAGCATCAGAAATGTGTATGGTGAGCAGCAAGTGAAGCCGGAAAGTTTAGCTAATGGACAAATCCGGGTTTCCAAAGTGCCCTCCATCTACCCGGGACTTCACTTGAGAGTGTGTGTGAACACCAGGGAATGGGAACATTTTGACTTTCGGATAGAAATGGGAAGACAGCGTCCGGGGAAAATGTTCTGGGAAAGATTGTTCTGGTATCTCGTTCTGTCTGAACATTATGAATTTTCTGGACTGCTGCCACCTCTGGCCAGCTGGAGGGCGGAGCTGGGGGCTTTTAGTTTTAAATATTACAGCCGGCCGACGGTGGAGGAAAGAATTAGAGATTTTGTCAGCCGCCATCAAGGACCACAGCTTTCCGCTATCATTCAGGAATGGCGAATAATGTACATCAAAGCTATATCAGTTATTTATCAGGCGGTGCTGGCTTCAGATTTTCGTCTTATTCCGGGGGAAGCATTGCCTGAAAACGTGGTGGTGGAGGCGAATAAAGCTGTCATTACTCACCTGGGGAATCTCAAGTCTTACAGGGGAAAAGCTAATCTGATGAAATCGATAATAGAAAATTTTTACCTAAAGATTATGGAAGCTTATCCCTGGACTAGGAAGATACTAGACCCAAGCTGGCTTTTTGATGCGGCCTTTGAAGTCTGGGAAGAGAAGGAAGCTTTTGGATTCTTAGAGTCGGTGCAGGAAGAACTGGAAGCGGAAGATCAGGCGTTTGAGGAATTTGGTTCTTTAAAATTACAGGTTGAAAGTTATCTAAGCGAGGTGCGGAAAAATCCGGTTCTTCCGGTTTCTGTACTCGAGGCTATCAGAAAATACAAAGAATGGGAAATGATGAGGCCAGGCCTTTGGCCGGCAGACCGAGAAAAGCAAATTCTGGAATTGATGGATGAATATCATCTGAATAAAAAGCCGCCGTGGATAAGATTTTATTTTTATCGTCATACTTATTTTTCTTCTTTTCCGGCTAAAGTAATTCAGGCTTTTGAGGAATTGTTGGCCAGGATGAAGGAAAGGCCTGACAAGCTCACAACTCAATTCCTGGAATTGTCTGCTGTTCAGGCCTGTCTGGAGGATGATTTTGACCGTCAGGTTTTCAGCCATATGGTCTTCCCTTATGCCAGACAGCAGAGGGAACTCAGCCTGGAGCGAACAGGTGAGGCTGGTCAAGAAAAGCTGGTCATTACTTCAGTAGTAAGGGATAAAAATGGTCAGGAATACGTTTTCAGACAGAGTTACGACCCGGCGGAAATTGGCCAACTTTACCGATTATTCCTCAAGGATAATTATCCGAGAGTCATATCTCAGGAAAACCAGCATCTGGTATTAACAGCGGGCGAAGACACGTTGATAGGTGGCCTCTGCTTCCGGCCTATTTCCAATCACGTGGTGTTCATGGAAGGAATAGTTATAAGCGAAAATTATAGAAACAGGGGGTTGGGGCTGGCTATGCTGAGAGACTTTTTGAGCCGAATGAGGTCTTCAGGTGTAAAAATGGTCATGACTCATTACCTAATGCCTTTCTTTTTCTTGAAAGAGCGTTTCGAAGTGGATAAGAGCTGGGGAGTTCTGGTCAGGTATTTATAAAAGAATTTCCTTTTGAGTTTAAAGCGGGTCTGATAGCCATTTTACTCTGGTTGACATAAATTGCCATATATGTTAAATTTAAAATCCAATTTTTATCCCCAAGAAAGGTGATAAGAAATGTTTGCTGTTATCAAGACTGGTGGTAAGCAGTATCGAGTGAAGGAAGGAGACATCCTTTCTGTGGAAAAACTCGAGGCAGAAAAGGGCCAGACTGTGGATTTTGACCAGGTCCTTTTGCTGGAAGATGGCGATAGCATTCAGGTGGGGCAACCCTACCTGGATAAAGTGGTGGTTAAAGCAGAAGTTATTGAAAATTATAAAGACGAGAAAGTCATCGTTTTTAAGAAGAAAAGAAGGAAAGGATATCGCCGTAAAAAGGGACACCGTCAGCTACTTACTAAAGTGAAAATAACTGGTATTTACCCTGACAGTGTACCGGTGAGCGACGAAAAGACTGAAAAAGAAGCTGCTGCTAAAAAAAGCAGAAAAAAGGCGGCTGAGGCTGGTGAAGAAAAACTGGCCACGAAAAAAGCAACCAGAAGGAAGAAATCAGAAACTGCAGACAAAGAAGAACCAGCTAAGGAGGAATAACCATGGCACATAAGAGATCTGGCGTTAATGGTAGAGATTCCAACCCGAAACATCTGGGAGTCAAGGCTTTTGGTGGGCAGCTGGTAACTGCAGGTTCTATTCTTGTCCGGCAGAGGGGTACAAAATTCAAACCAGGCCTGAACGTCGGTCGGGGTGGAGATGATACTCTATTTGCCCTGGTGAGCGGAGTAGTAAAATTCCAGGATAAGGGAAGGATGGGGAAATTTGTCTCGGTTATTCCGGTTGAGGAAAAACCTGGGACCGCTTCATAAAATGGCTTTTGCCTCCTTAATCCGAGAGGTGTTTTTTTCTTCCTGTAAAAATGATTTTTTTCAGCCTTTATCTTCTTCTACCCAGCAGGTGTTCAATTGTTTGTTGATCAGGTAAGAATTACTTTAATTGCTGGTAAAGGAGGGGATGGCTGTGTCAGCTTCCGAAGAGAATACCGTGTACCTAAAGGGGGACCTGACGGTGGTCGGGGGGGAGATGGTGGCAACGTTTACCTGGTCAGCGACCAGAACCTAAACACCTTGGCTTATTTCCGCTACCATCCGATAAATAAGGCTAAAAAAGGAGCACACGGTCAAGGCTCAAATAAACAGGGAAAAAGAGGCAAAGACCTTTATCTAAGAGTTCCTGTGGGAACTGTGGTGAAAGACGCTTTGACTGGGGAAATACTCTATGATTTTACCCGACCGGGCGAAGTATTCCTGGCTGCCCGGGGAGGTCGAGGAGGCCGGGGCAATGCTTCTTTTGCTACGCCCACTCATCAGGCACCTCGCGAGTTTGAGAAAGGTAAGCCTGGAGAAGAGAAAGAGCTAATCTTGGAACTGAAGTTGATTGCTGATGTCGGGCTAGTAGGATTTCCGAATGTGGGTAAATCAACTCTTATTTCCAAGATATCGGCAGCCAGTCCCCAGATAGCTGATTATCCTTTTACTACCCTGACGCCAAACCTTGGGGTAGTTGATGTGGATGATGAGAGAAGCTTTGTGGTTGCTGATATCCCTGGGCTGATTGAAGGAGCACATGAAGGCCACGGTCTGGGCATTCAGTTCTTAAGACATGTGGAAAGGACCCGCGTGCTTGTTCATTTGATAGATGTTTCTCCCTATTCAGGCCGTGATCCAGTTCAGGATTATCATGTCATTCAGAAGGAACTGGAAGCTTTTAACCCAGATCTGGTCAAAAGAAAACAGGTGGTGGTAGCTAACAAAATAGACCTTCTCGGTTCTGACCACAGTCGCTTAGAAGCGGTGAAAAAGCTGGCCCGGTGCGAAAAGAAACCTTTTCTGGCCATTTCGGCCGTAACCGGAGAAGGGTTGAAAGAGCTTAAAACTTTGCTGGCCGAGCTGCTAAAAGAGCAAAGAGAATCAGAAAAAATTGAACCAACCTTAGGAAAAGAAGAAGAGTTGGGAAAAAAGATAAAGACAGAGGAATAGAATGGCCTGGGTAGGTTTGTTTGGCGGGACTTTTAATCCCATCCATAATGGTCATTTAAAGGTAGCTGAACAGGCTTTGGAACATTTTCCCCTGAATCGTTTGCTTTTTATACCATCTTACCTTCCCCCGCACAAAGAGAGCCGGGAGTTGGCAGCTGTCGAGCATCGCTTGAAAATGGTAGAGTTGGCCTGCCGCCGGGATAGGAGATTTGAGGTCTGTGATGTGGAAATCAGAACCCCTCAAACCTCATATTCCATACTCACCCTCAGAAAAATGAAGGAAATCTATCTTGACCATTTTTTCCTTTTCATTCTCGGGGTGGATGCTTTTCTGGAGATTGATACCTGGAAAGATTACCCACGTCTTTTTGAAGAGTGTTCATTCATAGTGGTTAAGCGACCGGGCTTTGACCTGGGATTAATCAAGAAAAAAATTAAGCAGTTACAGGAAAAAGGAGTTAAGGCGAAAGCAGGAGAACCTCCCCCCAGGCAGGATAATTTTTCCTGCGGTCAGGTCTTTCTATTAGATGTGGAAACCCCGGACATTTCCTCTTCCGAGATAAGGAAAAGAATACAGTCCGGCTTGCCCATAGATGGTCTGGTGCCAGAAGAAGTTGCAGAATACATAAAAAAGTATAACCTATATAGGTAAGGAGAAAATGAGTCAGGTGAAGGAAAAAAAGTTTACTAAAAGGAGCTTGCCCAGGGAAGTCAGGCTATCGATAAAAGCCAGTCAGGACAAGAAGGCAGAAAGAATTTGTGTCCTGGATCTAAGGGAGCTGACCAGTTTTACCGATTATTTTATCATCATGCAGGGGAATTCTTCCCGACAGAATGTAGCTATTTACGAAAATATAGAGCAGGAACTGGGCAAGGAGAAAATAAAACCCTTCGGGGTAGAAGGGCTTGAGAACGCGGAATGGATTCTCTTGGATTATGGCTCTTTTGTTGTTCATATTTTCTCCAAACAGGCCAGAGAATACTATGCCCTAGAGAAACTCTGGGCCGATGCTCCCCGCCTAGATTACGAATAAAAATTGTTTTTAATTTTTTCTTGACTTTTCCTCGCTAAACAATTATTAATTTAAAACCAATTGATGATGGAAATAGTTTTTTTGTGGCCGGGGAAAACAAAAAATCCCCACTATAAAGCGTTACAGGCAGACTACCTGGAGAAAATTGAGCGCCTGGTCAGAGCCCGGATAATTGAGACTTCCGAAACCAGAGGCTTAGAGGAAAAATGGGCAGAGAAAATTTTAGAAAAGGAAGCCCGGGGGCTTGAAAAACATCTAAAGGATGGTTATATTATCTGCCTTTCTGACAAGGGAGAACAGATGAACTCAAAAGAGCTGGCCAAATTAATAGAAGATAAAGCTTTGAAATCAGGAAAAAAACTGGTATTTCTCGTGGGTGGTTTCCTGGGATTGGCTCCGAGAATTGCCGCCTGTGCCGATTTCTGCCTTTCTCTTTCGGCTATGACATTTTCCCATGAGCTGGCTAGGATAATGGTTCTGGAACAGGTTTACCGTTCGTTATGTATTATAAAAGGACATTCTTATCCAAAATGATAGGGGGTTAAATGCCTGAAAAACTTAAGCTTAGTAAAAAAGAAAAAGAAGAATTCAAGAAACTGCTGCTGGAAAAGAAAAACAGCATTATCAAGAAGCTGAGCCAGTTCTACAATGAAAGCAAAGAGATAGAAACGGATACTGCGCTGGACGTAGTAGACAAAGCTGAAACCTATTACACCAAAGAATTCCTGTTGGGACTAACGGACAGCGAACGCGAATTGCTGACTATGATTGACCAGGCTCTGGAAAGGCTGGCTAAAGATGAGTTTGGTCTTTGTCAGATATGTCATAAAGAAATAGGCAAGAAAAGGTTGCAGGCCATTCCCTGGACGCCTTACTGTATAACCTGCCAGGAGAAAAAAGAAAACGAGTCAAAATTAAGGTGAGATTTAGGAACTTTCTCGCCCGGGCCACACTGCCCCTGAAGTTGGTTGTTTTCCCTTCTTCCTGTAAAGTCTGCGGGAGGTTCTTGGATGGCCCTGAGGAAAAAGTTGTCTGTCAGGATTGCTTTAGTCGGGTTGAAATTCACTGGGGGGAAGTCTGTCAAGTTTGTGGCCGGCTTTTTTATTTCCGGAAAGGTCAGCCTCTAATCTGTCGGGAATGTTTAGAAAACCAGCCCATTTTTAACAGGCACAGGTCCGCGGGGGCTTATGCTGGTATCTTGAAGCAACTTATTATTCTTTTTAAATACCAAGGTTATGAATCTTTAAAAAAGCCACTGGCCCGTTTACTCCTGAAGAACCATGAAGTCCGGGATATTCTTGGAAGTGTGGACCTGATTATTCCTGTTCCGCTTCATCCTTCAAGGGAAAAAGAAAGGGGGTTTAATCAAGCAGAATTACTGGCGGAAGAAATCTCTCGCACGATAGGAAAGCCAGTAGCTAAAAGGGTGCTGATAAAAACCAGAAAAACACTAACTCAGGTATCCCTTGAAGCTGAGGAGAGAAAACAAAATTTAACGGGCGCTTTTGAGGTCAAAAACCCTGGCCAAATTCTCGGCCGGAAGGTTTTACTGGTAGATGATGTGTTTACCACCGGTTCTACCTGCCAGGAGTGTGCCAGAATTTTGATCCAATCTGGAGCCAGCGAAGTTCAGGTTATCACCCTGGCCAGGGCATAAAAAAAGCCCCCTCACCCGGGGGCTTTTTGGGCTTTCACCACTATCTTTTAGGGATTACTTGGATTCTTTCTCGCCCGACTTTTCATTACTCTGTGGTTTGAGGATCTTGACTTTCCTCGGTTTGACCTCAGGTTTCTTGGGCATATGGATCTTCAACAAGCCATTTTCAAACTCAGCGCTAATTTTTTCCTGATCCACGTAGTTTGGCAGGCTGAAGGACCTGAAGAAGGATCCATAAGCCCTTTCAATCCGATGATAATTTTCTTCCTTGGTCTCCTTTTCAAACTTTCTTTCACCCTTGATGCTTAGGGTGTTATCTTCAATTTTTATTTCTACATCTTTCTCGTCAATGCCAGGCAGCTCTGCTGTCAACACTAGTTCGTTTTCGGTTTCGTAGATGTCGACAGCCGGAGACCAAGTGCTCTGTATTAGTTCTGAGTCTTCAAACCGAGGAGAAGTTACTAGATCCTCAAACAGACGATTCATCCTGTCCCTTAAAATCATTATGTCTTTGAATGGATCCCATTTGGTGATGGCCATGATCTCACCTCCTTTTTATTGTTTTTTTAGTGCAATATTAATATAAAT
This sequence comes from Candidatus Aminicenantota bacterium, assembly GCA_014359965.1. Lineage (GTDB taxonomy): Bacteria > Acidobacteriota > Aminicenantia > Aminicenantales > Saccharicenantaceae > Saccharicenans. The sequence goes on along the minus strand of JACIYK010000014.1, from coordinate 16,710 downwards.
CTTGAGTATGCTTTTGTCAAGTATTTGGCAAAAAATTTTCATTGTTTTAGCTTCCCCTCAATCAGGATAGTGCATTCTCCTCTTAATTTTTCTTCGTTGAGCTGGCCAGGAAGCCCGGACAGGGTTCCCCTGATAAATTCCTCATGTAACTTGGTCAATTCCCTGGCTACGACTGCTCTTCTTTCCCCAAAAACCTCAGCTGCTAGCTCAAGAAAATTTTTGAGTCGCCTGGCGGGCAGGAAGAATATCATAGTCCCTTTTTCTTCTTTTAATTCTAATAAAAGATTCTTCAGAGAACCTTTTTTAACTGGGGGGAATCCCAGAAAAACAAACCGGTGGGTGGGCAGGCCAGAAGCTGCTAGAGCGGTGGTTACTGCGCTGGGGCCGGGTATAGGAATAACTTCAATTTGCTGGCTTATGGCTTCTCTTATGAGAGGAAACCCGGGGTCGGAAATACCCGGCATGCCGGCATCTGAGACCAGAGCTACGTCCTTACCCTGTTTGAGCAGGGCTAATATTTCGGGTATTTTCTGATTTTCTTTAGGGTGAAAGTAAGAAATAAGCTTTTTTTTCAGGCCATAGGCATTAAGCAGTTTGATAGTCTGCCTGGTATCTTCACAGGCAATAGCTTCTACTTCTTTGAGAACTTTTAAAGCCCTGAGGGTAATATCTTCAAGGTGACCGATTGGAGTACCAACGATAAATAACCTGCCTTTTGGCATCATTTTAAATTATTTGTCCCAGTCATAAGGGTAAAGAAAATCGTGGCCGACAGTGCGGGAAGAGATTTTGGCAATCGGCGGCATTCTTCTTTTAAATTCTGATTTTTTAATCAGTTCCAGAATTCTCTTGACTTTTGTTTTCTCAAATCCGGAACTTATTATTTCTTCAGGAGATTGTCTCAAGTCTACTAGTTTGTAGAGGATGCTATCTAGTTCTTCATAGGGAAGGCCTATTTCTTCCTCATCTGTCTGACCGGGCCAGAGGCCGGCGGTGGGCTTTTTGCTGGTGATTTCTTCTGGCACCTTTAGATACCGGGCCAGTTCCCGGACCTGAGTTTTATAAAGGTCGCCCATAGGGTTTATCCCGCAGGCCATATCGCCGTGGATGGTCCCGTAGCCAATCAGCAGTTCTGTTTTATTGCTGGTGCCAAGAATAAGAGCCTTTTCCCGGGCAGAAAAATCATAAAGTATGGACATCCTTTCCCTGGCCATCTTGTTACCCCGTAGCAACTGGTTATCGGTAGGGAAAGCTGAAAAATAGGCGTCTATCTGAGGCGAGATATCTATCTTACGGTAATTAATCCCCAAAAGGTCTGCCATTTTTCTGGCGTGTTCCTGACCTTCCAGGTCCAGGTCGCGGTAAGGCATTATAAGAGCTAGTACCTTCTCACGGCCGAGAGCTTTGACAGCCAGGCAGGCACACACGCTGGAATCAAGGCCTCCAGACAGACCCAGGATAACACGTTCGAAGCCAGCTTTGCGGGTCTCCTCGCTGATAAACTTGGTCAGAACCCTGGTGACCAGCTCAGGATTAATCTTCATTGTTTTTCCTTATTATTTTTTCCAGGGATTGCCAGATTACTTCCGGCCGGTCATCACGCCGGAAGGGCCAACTTTTTCGGGCACGTCTTATTTCCTCAAGGTCAATTTCCTGCACTAGAAAAGCCTCGTCAAGGTAAGGAAGCCTGGTGACTAATTTGCCAAACGGTGAATAAATGAAAGAGCCGCCAGCAAAAGTAGCACCATCTTCCACACCAACACGGTTACAGTAAACCACAAAGGCACTGGAGAAGAAGGAAATAGCTTCGCCCATCAATTCCCACATGCGGCTGGTCTCAAAACCCTGGCTTTCCTGGTCAGATACTCCCCGGCCTGGAGCGGCAGAAATTGTAATAATCAGACCTGCTCCATCAGCAAAAAGACAGTAGCTGGAGCAGTAGTGAAGAAAATCGCGGCAGATAAGAAGTCCTGTTTTGGTCCAGCCTGAAGAAAAGGACCTAAAATCTTTTCCAGCGGCAAAGAACTTCCCTTCTTCAAACATACCTGAAGTGGGAAGGAAAACCTTGCGATGAACATGAAGAACTTTTCCTCTAGCCAGATAGGCAGCTGAATTGTAAAAAATACCGGGATTGTCTCGCTTTTCCTCAACAAAACCCACCACCAGGTCAATGTTCGTGGAAGCTTCCACCAGAGCAGAGAAAATATCTGAGCACTTAAGGGAAATGGCCATTTCCGGAATCAGGTCTTTGAGGGTGTAACCAGTAAGGCTCAGTTCCGGGAAAACAAGTAAATCAGCTCGCTGCTCTCTGGCTTTTTTCACCAGCTCCAGATGATGGGTGAGGTTTTTCTTGAGGTTACCAAGAACAGGCGAGAATTGGGCTATAGCTATTTTCATAACCAAAAAATAGCACAAAATTGCCGCAGCTGTCCAATCCCAGTTTGGTTTTCTTAGGATTAATTGCTGATTTACGGTTGAAAAAAGGAGATTTTTTTTATATTTTATTAAAAAGTGCAAACAAGAAGGGAAAAGTGAGTAGTGTAAACCATGTAGCGGTTTTTTTGAAAGATATTTTTTTCCATTCCCGGACCGGCCGACTGTCTGTAAAAAAGAAGGATACGGAAAAATACTTTTTTTTCTACGAAGGAAAACCTTTTAAGGTCAAAACCAATGTAAAATCGGAAAGGCTGGGAGAAATTCTTTTTAAAACCCAGACGATTAAGCCAGAAATCTATGACCGGATAGATGATTATATTACCTCTGACCAGCCTCTCGGTGAAACCTTAAAGAAAACAGGCATAATTACTGAAAATGATCTCAAAGAAGCTCTGGCTTTTCAAATCAGAGAATCCCTTTTAAACGTTTTTTCCTGCTTTGATGCGGAAATTAGTTTTCAGGAAAGAAAGGATTTGAAACCGCCTGATGAATTTCCAGTGGTTGATATACCCTTTTTGATTGATTATGGAATCAGAAGATTGAAGTATGATTCTGTTTTAAGGAAATTTTTCCTGGGCAAAAAAGTCAGTTTGAAAAACAGGAAATACGAGCACTTTCTGACAGATGAAGAAAAAATCTTACTGGACCGGTTTTCTACGACTCAGATAATTGATCAGATGGCTATCCCAGCCCGTTTTTCCAATGAAAGCTTTTTCAAGGCTCTTTTTCTCTTTTATTGCCTTGATATGATAGACGTTTCTGCTGCGGATACTTCTTACCGTAAGGATGATTATAATAAAGAAAAACAAGGAAAAGAAACAATCAGTCAAGCAGAAGCCAGGCTAGAAGAAATCAAGGAATTAAAATCAACCCTTAGAAACAAGAATTATTACGAAATACTTGGTGTTAGTCGTGTGGCTACCGAAGAAGAAATAAAAAAAGCGTATTTTGCCCTGGCCAGAAAATATCATCCAGACTGTTTCCCGAATGGCTTTGGCAACGAGGCCTTGATTAACGAAGTTTTTGACCTGATAACCACGGCCTATCGTACTCTGAGTGATCCCGGAAAAAGAAAACGTTACGATGCCCAGCTTGCTGAAGGAGCTCAGGATTCGGTCGATGACTTGGTCAAAAAAGCGGAAATTAAATACCGACAGGGGCGCACCCTTTTCCAGCAGGGTTTGTATGAAGAGGCCATAATTTTTCTGGAAGAAGCAATCCGGCTGCGGAAAAACAAGCCGGATTATTATCTACTTTTAGCCATGGCTGAAGCTAAATTACCAGCTTTTAAGAAAAAGGCCGAAGAAGATTTTTTAAAGGTTATAGAGATGGAGCCCTGGAATCCAGAAGCTTACCTCGGACTCGGTCTTCTTTATCTGGGTGAAGGACTAAAAATAAAAGCCAGGAAATATATCAGCAAAGCTTTGGAAATTGACCCCGAGCATCACCAGGCCAGAGCCGCTCTGGAAAAGTTAGATGGTGAAAAAAAGAAGGGTGGATTTTTTAGTTTTGACCTTTCCAAGCTGTTCAAAAAAAAGAAATAAGTCAGCTTTCGCCGATCAACTTGAGGAATTCTTTTTCTGAAAGAGTTTTAATTCCCAGCTCTCTGGCTTTTTCTAATTTTGAACCGGGTTCTTCTCCTACTATTAGGTAATCAGTTTTTTTGCTAACTGCAGAAGACACTGTACCGCCTAGCTTTTCTATTTTTTCTTTAGCCTGTTCTCTGGACATGGAAGAGAGCGTGCCGGTCAGCACAAAAGTAAGACCTTCCAGTGGTTTAGGTCCAGCAGACTCTTCTTTTTCTTTGAAGTTCAGCCCGGCGGCCTTGAGTTTTTTAATCAATTCCTGGTTTTCTGGCTGTTTGAAGAAAAAGACGATGCTTTGAGCCACTTTGGGCCCCACGTCTTCAACGGTCATCAACTCTTCTTCCGTAGCCTCAGCCAGGCGTTCCAGGTGTTTGAATTTTCGAGCCAGCGCTTGAGCCATCTTTTCACCAACGTGTCTTATGCCCAGAGCAAAAATAAGTCGCCAGAGTTCTCTCTTTTTTGATTCTTCTATCTGATGCAAAAGGTTTCTGGCGCTTTTAGGCCCCATCCTTTCCAGTTTTATCAGCTGCTCATATTTAATGTCGTACAAGTCAGGTATTTGTTTTATAAGTCCCTGAGCCAGCAACTGATCGACCCAGGCTTCCCCGAGTCCTTCTATGTTCATGGCCCGGCGGGAAGCAAAATGGATGATGGATTCCCGAAGACGAGCCGGGCAGGAAGGGTTGACACAGCGGGAAATAGCTTCGCCTTCTTCTTTGTATAATTTTGAATGACAGACAGGGCATTTGTCCGGCCATTTGAATGGTTTTTCCTGACCGCTTCTTCTTTCTTTCATGACGGAAACGATGTGAGGGATAACGTCGCCGCTTCTTTCCAGCAGGACGTAGTCACCTATCCTGATATCCTTCCTTTTTAACTCTTCTTCATTATGCAGGGTGCAACGGCTGATAGTGGTGCCGGAAATCTGGACCGGTTCCAGTATAGCCACAGGAGTGAGAGCGCCGGTTCTTCCAACCTGAATGACGATGTCTTTTATTCTGGTGGTGGCCTGACGGGCCGGGAATTTGAAGGCGATGGCCCAGCGAGGTGATTTGGCGGTGGTGCCCAGCAATTCTCTCTGCCGAGTAGAGTTTACCTTGACCACCACCCCATCCACATCGTAATCAAGAGTGTCTCTTTTTTCCGTCCATTCGCGGTAAAAATCAATCACTTCTTCCAGGCTGCGGCAGAGACGAGAATGAGGGTTAGTTTTAAAGCCCAGTTTTTTCAGCTGCTGAAGGTTTTCCCATTGAGAGGCCATTTCCTGGCCGTTGATAAAAATGTAATAAAGAAAAATGTCCAGTTTCCGGCGGGCAACTTCCTTTGGGTCCAACAAGCGGATTGAACCGGCGGCGGCATTCCGAGGATTGGCAAAAAGCGGCTCCCCATTTTTTTCTCTTTCTTCGTTGATTTTTTTAAAAGATTCATATGGTAAATAAACTTCGCCCCGGACTTCTATTTCGTCCTTGATGGGAAGGCTTAAAGGCAGGCTGTGAATGGTTTTAACCTGAGCCGTAACATCATCGCCGCGGAAACCATCACCTCTGGTAACAGCCTGATGATACTGGCCATCACGGTAGATAATGGACATACTCAGCCCGTCTATTTTCAGCTCGGCTACGTATTCGATCTTTTCACCAGGTAAAAGCTTGCTAATACGCTCTTCAAATTCCCGCAGTTCCTCTTCGTTGTAACAGTTTTCAATGCTGAGCATAGGGCGACGGTGTTCTACGGTGGGGAAGCCCTCTACAGGTTTTTCTCCTACTCGCTGAGTGGGTGAATCCGGCGTAATAAATTCGGGGAAGGTTTCTTCCAGTTTCTTCAACTCAGCCATGAGCTGGTCGAATTCGTAATCTGAAATCTGCGGGTCGTTGTCAACATAATATTTTTTTTCGTGGTAAATAATTTGAGAGCGAAGCTCTTCTATTCTTTTTTTAGCCTGCTCACGAGTTAATTTATTTTCCATTTCTGCCCCTCCTTTTTTGATATTTTAATACAAATGCTCTTCGAATTTGAAGATAGAGAGAATATTATCTGGTTTTAGAAGGGCAGGATAAGAAGTATTGCTGCTACTGGCTAAAAAAGCATACTCATTTAACTAGTCGATTATAAGAATTATTTAACACCAAGTCTCTTTTTGGTTTCTTCAATTAACTGTTTGAATTTGGCTATAGCGGCATCCTGCTGGGCTTTGAGTTTTTCTATTTCAGCTTTCATGGTTTCTATTTCAGCCATCATTTCTTGCATTTTCTTTTTGTCTCTTTCAGAAAGTTCCTCTTCGCTCTTGCCACCGAATCTTTCGTTGAAGAACTTGGTCAGTTCGTCAAGTTCTTTAGCTTTGTTCTGCAGAGCTAAGACAGTCTCGTTGTATTTAAGCTCTTTGTTCATGGTGAAGAAAAGTCCTTCGGCTATCTTCATAGCCTGTTCTGAATTCTTTTTTGATAGGAAAGCAGCCTCCAGCGAATAACGGATGGCTTCGTTAACGGCTGAGGGGTCAGTCTTAGCTTTGTTGGCCAGGATAACAGCTATGGAAAAAGCTATCTCACCGTCCTTCTTTTTGGCATAGGCTTCTTTCAGCAGCGTCAGAGCTTCATCATTTTTATTGGCCTTAAGCAGGGCCTGACTGAGTAAAATAGCATCTTTGGGATCTTTAGTCTGGTTGTAAACTGCCCGGTAGACTTTTTCTGCCTCAGTAAAGTTCTGGGCATCAGCGAAAGCTTTGCCCATTTTGCGCAGAGAAACCAGAATGTTTTTATCTTTGCTTAAGTTGTAGGCATTAAGGTAAGCCTCCAGGGCACTGGAAGTATCTTTGGCTTTTTCTGCCGCACTGCCAATGATGTAATAACCGGCAGCTATAATTTTATTCCACTTGTCTTGATTGGCTCCCTCTTTGTTTTTCTCCGCCTTAGCCAGGTCAATGAGTTGATTGGCGTAGCTTTTTGCTTTATCAAGATGTTGCCCCTGGCTAATGTAAGTGTTAGCCAGAAAAACCAAGAGAGAAGATTTTACATCCGCATCCAGCCCTTCCATAGTCAAGGCCTTTTCTCCGTAGCTAATCGATTCCTGTTGACTCTTGCTCGGGCAGGGAAGAAGACAAAGGTAGGCGTAGGCATACTGTTCATACTGGGAACCTTTACCCGCATATTTATTGATAAAGTCTTTAAGTAGCTTGACCTTCTCGCAATTGTCTTTAACGGTCATAGCTTTGATATAGGCTTCATCAGCAGGGTTCTGGGCCAGTAGAGCCCCGGCCAGAAAGGTTAAAGTTAAAAGCAAAAGAAAAATCTTTTTCATCGCTAACCTCTCAAAATTTATTTTGCTCAATATCTTGCCCTTATTTATTTAAAATGTCAACTGGCAAATTAAACAATATCAATCAATCTAAAAATCTATTATGCAAGTTATATGCCAGTTTTCCATTAGACTTAATTTCTGGTTTTTTCTATAATAAATTAAAAAAAAAATGAATCAGAATCAAGATTTTTTACAGCAGTTTGAGCTGGAGGTGGGAGTCTCTCTTCAGCAAGGTGTTTCTCTGGCTACTTATTCTAACTTCAGGGTTGGGGGGCCAGCCGATTATTTTTTTGAGGCCACCACACCCATTCAATTGAAAGTAGCCGTGTCCCTGGCCAGAAGGATGCGGGTACCTTATTATCTTATTGGTGGCGGGTATAATATTCTTTTTGATGATAAAGGATATCGTGGGCTAATCATAAAAAACTCAATTTCTGGCATGAATCTTTCTCTGGAAGAGGGCTATCTGGAGATTTTTTCCGGCACCAGGCTGGGACAGCTGGTCAGCCTGGCAGCTAAAAAGGGGCTAGCCGGGCTGGAATTCCTGGCCGGGATTCCTGGAACTGTGGGGGGGGCTATTTTTGGCAATGCCGGGGCCTTTGGTCAATCCATTGGAGATTTGGTCAAGCAGGTTGAAGTTATGGACCTTGACGGGCAGGAAATGCGTCTGGACCGGGGAGCTCTTAACTTCGGTTATAGGTCATCGTCTTTGAAGAATCGCCACCTGATAGTTTTAAAAGCTACTCTTGAGATAAAACCAGGTTCAACAGCCGAGATAAAAAAGAAGGTTGACTCTTTCCTGGAAAAACGGGCGGCCAAACATCCGCCCGCTGGTACGCCCTGTGCCGGTAGCTATTTCAAAAATCCGGTTTTACCAGACGGACAGAGGATTCCAGCTGGATACCTTCTTGAAAAAGTAGGAGCTAAAGGCTTGCGGGTTGGTCAAGCCGGAATTTTCCCTGGGCATTGCAACTTTATCGTAAACCTTGGCCAGGCCACGGCCCAGGAAATCAGGTCACTGGCTGCCGAATTGAAAGATAGAGTCAGGCGTCAGTTTAACATTGAGCTTGAAGAAGAAGTTATTTTCATTCCAGCAGACGCTTCAATGCTTTAAGGCGGTATTCTTCCAGTCCATGCTTCTCGGCGATTTTTAATGCTTCCAGAGCCATGGCTCGGTAGATGCGGTCAAGCCCGGGAAATCTGGCTGTGATTTCCAGATGTTTTTTCACTGTTTCCGCATCTCCGCGTATCACCGGGCCGGTAAGGCTGGCTTCAATGCCAAGTTTCTTAACGTTATGTAAAGTTTTATTAAGAAGAGGAGTCAGCAGGTTCAGAGTGGTTTCTTCATCCAGGCCGATTGATTTCATGATATCCTTTATTTCGGACAGAAGCACCACCAGGAAGTTAGATGAGATGGAACAGGCTAGATGGTAGGCTGGCTTGTTTTCTGGCGAGAGTAAAATCACCTGGCTTTTAAGAGTTCTGGCTATTTTGAGTCCAAGCCTGACTGCTTCTGGCTGACCTTCAAGTCCGATGAAAATGCCTCGAAAAAGATTTTTTTCCGGTGTTTCAGTAGCAAAAGTCTGGATAGGATGGAAGGAGCCCACCCGTGCCCCTTTTTCTTTCAGAGGCGCAAGTAAACTGGAAGAAAGCGCTCCGCTGGTGTGGAAAAAATATTTGTTTTGCACTTCTTCCTTAACTATTTGCCTGACTACCTTTTCTATTTGAGAGTCCGTAACGCAGAGGAAAATCAGTTCCGACCGGCGCACAGCCTGGCTGGCCTCGGCCGAAGCCTGTCCCTGGCCAATCATTTTCCTGAGGCGCCGGGCTTTTTCAGGCACCGAATCCACGATTACTTTCAGATTCCAGTTTTGGGCAGTCAGGGCGGCTGCCAGAGCTGTTCCTACCCTGCCAGCACCGATAATAGAAAAATCTTTAAGCTTTCTCATCGTTTTGAAAAAATATCGCTCCAGAGAAGTACTTCCAGCGGAGAAGTGTGTTCTTCTTCTTTTTCTAGTTCGCGTTCTTTTTTGAACATTTTCAAGGTCTGTTTCAGCTCCTTGAGGAACTCCAAACTAGACAGACTCTTGGCTCCTCTGCTTCTCGCCAGTTCACGTACCCCGCGGTCAGAACTGACTACCGTGAAATAGCGCCTGTCTTTTTTCCACTCCAGTAGTCTGGCAATCAGTTGGTCAGCTGATTGTCCCGGCTCAGGAAAAAGGACAGTGAATTTTGGGTTCAGCCTGATGATGGGTTCCTCTTGTGGGGGGCGACCATCAAAGACCAGGTAGAGGCGGCAGCGTGTTTTTTTCTGAAAAAGCAGCAAACGACTTATTAAGCGACCACGGCTGTTGAGATCAAGTTTGAAATAGGGGTCGTCCTGCCCCATCAGGTTGTTTCCGTCAATAAGATAAGCCATTTCTTATCCAGGGGGCCAGCCCAGCTGGCGACCTCCGAGCAAATGAAAATGAAGATGAAACACTTCCTGGCCGGAGTCAGGGCCGGTGTTCAACACTATCCGGAAACCGCTGGCCTCTATTCCTTTGAGAGCAGCAATTTCCCTGGCTTTTAGCAGTATGTAACCAAGAAGTTCGGCCCTGGATTCATCGGCTTCTTTGAGGCTGGAGAAGTGCTCTTTGGGGATGATGAGAGTGTGCACTGGAGCCTGAGGTCTGATGTCATCGAAGGCCAGGATTTTCTCGTCTTCATAAACTATTCTGGCCGGTATTTCGCGGTTAATGATTTTGCAAAAAATACAATCAGCCATGTTTAGCTCCATTATTATTATGGTTATTATTTTTTATCCTCTCGATTTTAACACCGAGAGCTTTTAACTTCTCCTCTATTTTTTCATACCCGCGGTCCAGGTGTTCTATGTCGTTGATGGTCGTCTGACCGGTGGCTATCAGACCGGCCAGGACCAGACAGGCTGAGGCTCTAAGGTCTGTGGCTACCACTTCGGCACCTGATAAAGGTGTCGGGCCTTTGATGATAGCTTTGTCACCCTGAATTTCGATGTTGGCTCCCAGGCGTATCAGTTCGTTGGCGTGGGCAAAGCGCCGGTCAAAAATAGTTTCCGTGATAATAGAGGTGCCGCGGGCTTGTGTCATAAGGACCATGAACTGAGCCTGCATGTCTGTGGGAAACCCAGGATAAGGAGCCGTGACGATATCCTGAGCTTTTATTTCTTCGGAACCGATCACCCGCAATGAATGATGGCCGGCCTTTTCTATTTTTGCTCCGGAAATGGTCAGCTTATCGATGATAGCTTCCAGGTGTTTTGGTTCAACTCCATTAAGAATCAGGTCCCCGGTCGTCAGAGCCGAAGCCACCATAAAAGTTCCGGCTTCGATGCGGTCAGGAATGATGCGGAAGCGGGTACCGTTCAATTCATCCACACCTTTTATCCTAATGGTTTCCTCGCCAACACCGTCAATCTTAGCTCCCATGCGCACTAGAAGCTCGCACAGGCTGGTCACTTCTGGTTCCAGGGCGCAATTTTTAAGAATGGTTTCACCTTTAGCCAGACAGGCCGCCATGACCAGGTTTTCTGTACCGGTCACAGTCTTTTTTTCAAATTCTATCTCAGCGCCTTGAAGACGTCTGGCTTCAGCCACAATGTAGCCGTGCTCGATGGTGATATGAGCGCCAAGTTTTTGCAGACCGTTCAGGTGAAGGTCAACTGGTCTGGTGCCGATAGCACACCCCCCGGGCAGAGCTACGATGGCTTTGCCTTTTCTGGCTACCAGAGGGCCAAGCACCAGGATAGAAGCTCGCATAGCCCGAACAAGTTTATAAGGGGCCTGGGGAGAAGTAATTTTTTTCACCTGGATGTTAACAGTTTTCTTTTTAAGTTCGTATTGAGCGCCCAGCTCCTGAAGCAAAGTAAGCATGGTCTCGACATCTTTGACCAGGGGCACGTTAGTAATTTGAAGTGGCTCAGCCGTCAACAGGGAGGCCGCCAGAGCAGGTAGCACAGCATTCTTGGCTCCACTGATGGTTACCTGGCCGCGCAGCCGGTATGGCGTTTCAGTGTAAATTCTTAAAGATTCCATGCCCTGATTTTAGTTTAGCCGGCCTAAAAATTCAAATTAATAACAGCATCTAGCCAAATACAGACCTGGCCTGGCCACAAATGATATATGAATAAATTTTCATATATTGACAATATTTTTGTAGCCTATTAAGATAGCAAAGATGAAGCCAGTATCTATTTTTAACGATGTCCTTGGTCCGGTCATGCGGGGACCTTCTTCTTCCCACACGGCTGCTTCTTATCGGCTTGGTCGTCTGGCCCGGCAGCTTCTGGGTGAAAAGCCCACCAAGGCCCGGGTAATTTTTGGAGCCGGTGGCTCTTATGCCCGGGTTTACCGGGAACAGAACTCTGACCTAGCTTTTGTGGCCGGCATAATGGGGCTGGAAATTACAGAAGCTCGCTTTTTTGAAGTGCTGGAGCTGGCTTCAGCAGCCGGTTGCCAGGTGGAGTTCGGTGAAGAGCCCATTCCTCAGAATGACCATCCCAATGCCGTCAGGCTTGAACTTGTCAGTCCGTCGGGTAGGAAGATTGTCTTGCTGGGCAGGTCCATAGGTGGTGGTGCAGTGGAAATTAAAGAGTTAAACGGCTGGCCCCTGCTTATAACAGGTGATTATTATGAGACACTCCTGGAGATTCCGGAGGAGCAGGAAACAACAGTCAGGAACCTGGTGGGCAGTTATGCTCAGGCTGCGGCCCGGTTGGAGACTATCAAAGTTTCGCAGAAACCTGGATTGGTATTGTTAAGGCTGGCCGGATACCGCCGCCTTTCCGATGAGGAAGAACAAAAGCTTTACAGCGTTTCTGGCCTTACCCTTTGGCAGGCTCATCCAGTATCCTTCGTGGTGGCCGGTCAACCACTCTTTAAGTCAGCAGCTGAGATGGTCAAGCTGGCGGCTACTTCAGGACAATCTCTTGGACAAGTGGCCTTGCGCTACGAAGCTGAACTTCTGGGAATGAAAGAGGAAGAAGTCCTAGGGGAGATGGACTTTCGCCTGAAAATAATGCTTTCTTCTGTAGCAACCGGTCTTAAAAGTGAAACGTTAAACCTGAAACTTCTGGAGCCCACAGCTGAAAAAATTTTCCAGGCCGAGCAGCAGGGGAAGTTGCTCGGCGGGCATCTGACTAGGGCGGCCATAAGAGCCATGGCTGCGGAACACGTGGCTGCTTCTGGTGGTGTGGTTTGTGCAGCTCCGACAGGTGGTTCAGCCGGAACCATTCCCGGAATTGTTTCTACCTTAATTGAAGATGTTCGTTTGCCGGCAGACAGGGTTGTTCTGTCACTCCTGGCTGCTGGTGCTGTGGGCCTGGTGATAGCCTACCGGGCGACTTTTGCTGCAGAAATTGCTGGTTGTCAGGTGGAAATAGGAGCAGCTGGAGCCATGGGAGCAGCAGCGGTGGTAGAAGCAGCCGGCGGCACCGCTGAACAGGCATGCGATGCTGCGGCCATTTCTTTCCAGAACACCATGGGCCTGGTCTGTGACCTGGTCCAGGGTATTTGTGAAATACCCTGCCATACGCGAAATGCCGTAGCGGCTGCCAGCGCTTTCATCTGCGCGGACCTTATCCTTGGCGGGTACAAAAACCATATTCCCCTGGACGAAACGATAGATGCTGTTCTGGCTGTGGGCCGGACCATGCCGCCTGAGCTTCGGGTTACCTCACTAGGTGGCTTGGCCGTTTGCCCTTCAGCCCTCGCTTTGAAAAAGAAGGAAAGAAAAAATTGATAAAAAAATAAAGAGCAAAAAATGGAAGCTAACAAAGTTTTACTCTTATCCTCTGTAGATATTCTTAATCTTTGTTCTATGCGAGAGGCGATTGAGGCTGTCCGGGAAGCTTTTATCCTGACTTCAGAGAACAGGGTGGAAGTGCCGCGGCGAATTCACCTGGATGTGCCACAGTCAAAGGGAACCTGCCTGGTTATGCCTTCTTATCTCCCGGACAGAGAAAAAATTGGAGTTAAAATTATCAATCTTTATGAAGAAAACCCCGGGAAAGGTCTACCCTTCAGTCATGCGCTTATGCTGGTTTTTGAAGCCAGCACCGGGCAGCCATTGGGAATTATGGAAGCCAGCACTCTCACCGCTCTGAGAACCGGTGCTGCCTGCGGCCTGGCCACCAAGTTGCTCAGCCGGACGGAGAGCATGAAAATGGCTCTTTTTGGCGCTGGGTTCCAAGCTCGTTTTCAACTGGAAGCGGTGGCTGCTGTCCGGAGCTTAGAAGAGGTACTGGTATTTGACCAGGACCGAAAACGGGCAGAACAATTCGCTGCCCAGATGTCAGATAAATTGGGGCTTAAGATAAGGGTAGCGGATTCAGCCAGCAAGGCCGTGGCTGAAGCAGACATAATCTCTACGGCTACTACTTCAAAGGTGCCGGTTCTGGCTGATAAAGACCTCAAGCCGGGAGTCCATATAAATGCCATCGGTTCTTACAAACCAGCTGAACGTGAAATTCCTTCTGAAACTGTGGCCAGAGCCCGAGTTTTTGTGGACAAAAAGGATATGGCTTTGGAAGAGGCCGGAGACCTGATAATTCCGATTAAAGAAGGGGTTTTCTCGGCTGAAAAAATTGTGGCTGAAATTGGGGAGGTGGCTTCAGGTAAAAAACCCGGCCGCTTAAGCTCGGAAGAAATTACCTTTTTCAAAACCGTCGGGGTAGCTGCTCAGGACGTTGTGCTCAGCAGCCGAGTACTGAAAATGGCTCTGGAAAAAGGAGCCGGCCAAGAGTTTGACTTTTCTCGCGGATAAGTTTTCACAGAAAAACACAGGCCATCGATTTTTAATTTTTTAAGCAAAGCTATTCTATCCGCTGCGACTCAGTTAAGATTCGTTTTGGCGGAAAAAATTATTTTGTTTTTTTAAAAGAGTCTGGAAATCGGTGACCTGAATTTATGACAAATTTTCAGGCCCACTCTTAACTTACGCTTCACTTTCATCTTGTTTGATAAAATTTAATAACAAGAAATTTAATAACGCAAGAAATGTTTTTTTACCTTAACCAGGAGCCAGAGACTCAAAGGTTATTCTTGATGAAATTAAACATCGTCCGGTAGAGGTGCAGGGTGGTGTTCTTTCCTTCATAGATTCCGTGCGAGCGGTTGGGGTAAATCATCATGGAAAAAAGCTTGTTGTTGGCGATGAGCTCGTTGACCAGTTTTTCAAAACTTTGGTAATGGACGTTGTCGTCTCCGGTGCCGTGAATGATGAGTAACTTCCCTTGGAGCTGGTGAGCAAAGGTAATGGGCGAACCATTTTTGAAGCCTTCCGGGTTATCCTCTGGCAGTCCCATATACCTTTCCTGGTAAATGGTATCATAAAGTCGTTGGTCACTGACAAAAGCCACGGCGATGCCCATTTTGTAGAGTTCAGGGTAACGAAAGAGGGCATTTAGAGTCATCTGGCCGCCACCACTCCAGCCCCAGATGCCCACTCTTTCCGGGTCAATGAAACTCCATTTTTTCAGCACCGCCTGAAGAGCAGCTGCCTGGTCAGCCGGAGCCAGGATGCCTACCTGACGGTAGATGATTTTCCGCCAGTCTCGACCACGGGGTTGCGGAGTGCCTCGGTTATCTATGCTCATCACCAAGTAGCCCTGTTGGGTAAGGAACAGATGGTAAAGGTAAGTATTTCCTCCCCAGGCATCGCGAACAGTAGTGCCTGCAGGCTCGCCGTAAACATATATGAACAACGGATATTTTTTGGAGGGGTCAAAAGCTGGCGGCTTCATCAGCCAGCCATCAAGCTCAACCCCCTCACCAATATCCACCCGAAAAAATTCCACCGGCGACTGGCGCAGGGTTTTGACACGTTCGGCTAAGATTTTGTTATCTACCAGCGTTTTCAGACGCCGGTGGGCAGGGAGCTCTACTAGGTCAATGACCGGTGGTTGACCGAAGCGAGAGTAAGTGTGGAAGGCAAACTGGCAGTTTGGAGAAAGCTGGTAGGTATTGGTTCCAGCCAGGGTCTGGGGAGTTAACCTTTCTGGTGCACCTGGTTTTCGGAGCGAAACGCGATAGAGATATTGCTGAGTTGGATTGTCAGGCGAAGCAATGAAATACAGCCAACCTCTTTTTTCATCTAAACCGCTCAGGCGGATGACATCATAGCTGCCAGGGGTTAAAAGTTTGGCCTGGCCATTCAGGTTCACGCTATAAACATGTTTCCAGCCGTCACGTTCACTGGTGAAAAGAAACCGCCTGGCTTTATCGTAGATGGTTAAATTGGTGTCAACCTCAACCCAGGCTTTATCTTCATCAATAAAAATAGAGCGGACCTCACCTGTGTTAGCTTCAGCCAGAAGAACCTCGTTTCTATTCTGCAGCCGGTTAAGGTGCTGGAGCAGGAGCCGGTCAGAACCCATCCAAGCCACCCATGGTATGTAATTATTCCTTGGGTCACCAGGAACTTTCAGCCAGGTAATTTTTTTGGTGCCGAGATTAATTACTCCAACACGACAGGCGGAATTGGTCTGACCTACCTTTGGGTACTTGAAAGAGATTATCTTGGGGTAAAGACTATCGGTGTTGTTAATCATATGAAACACAGGAACGCCGGTAGTATCAAGCTGCCAGAAAGCGATTTTCTGACCATCGGGACTCCAGCGAAAGCCGTCCCGCAGGGAAAATTCTTCCTCGTAGACCCAGTCAAAAGTGCCGTTGATGATATCTTCGGAACCATCATCAGTTAGCTGCGTAATCTGACATGTAGCCAGGTTTTCCAGGTAAATATTGTTTTTGTAAACGTAGGCTACATTTTGTCCGTCGGGTGAAAACTTGGCAAACTGCAGGAAAGCTGGCTCAGTGCCTTGACCGAGTTTTTTAAGCTCATGAGTGTTGAGATCCAGTACCCAGTAATCTCCTCTGGTTTTCTGTCGCCACACCCGCTGGCTGTTAGTGTAAATGAGGACTTTTTTCATATCTTCTGAAAAATAATAACCATCTACAGAAAGTGGATTTTTCTGGCCCTGGGGAATAAGGTGAGAAGCTGGGACCAGAATCTGGCGCTGCCCGGAGCGTGCTTGATAAAGGACTATATCTCTACCGCCGGGTGTGGAGTTTGATTTTTCCAGAGTAGTAAAGCTCTGTCCATCTTTCAACCAGTGGGCTGGCCCAAAACCTTCAGGAATAAATTCTCCTGAGGCAAAGATTCTTTCCAGAGTTAAATTTTCCTGGTTTTTACCCTGAGCTGAGAGGTTAATTTCTGAGAATAAAAAAATTAGCAGTAAAAAGATGGGAATTAATGAATTTTTTGATTTCATTTTTTATCTCCCTTGTGTAAAATATCACATACTTTATATTAAAATAATTTTTGTTATGTCAAGATATTTCTGGCCGATTTTTGTCGGCCTGAAAAATTTTTC
>JACIYK010000139.1 GCA_014359965.1 Candidatus Aminicenantota bacterium | reverse complement strand
AATGGCGGCAAATAAAATTCAAAAAAGAAAAAATCAAACAAAAATTAAAATTAAAACCAAAAGGAGGAGTGGGATGCGCAAACAAATCATTCTTGTCCTGGTAGCTTTGATGGCTATAATGTCTATCATGAGCTGCAAAGCCACAAAAGCTAAAGAAGAGCCGTTAATCCCGCGGCGGGTTCTGTTCGGCAACCCGGATAAATCCTCGCTGCAAATAAGCCACGACGGTCGGTATATCAGCTACCTTGCACCGGTTAACAATGTGCTAAACGTCTGGGTGGCACCAGTCGATGCCCCAGAAAAGGCGGAACCGGTCACCAAAGATACGGGCCGCGGTATCCGCACCTACTTCTGGGCTTATACCAACCAGCACATCCTCTACCTGCAAGACCTCGGCGGCGACGAAAACTGGCAGGTCCACGCCGTAGACATTACCACCAAAGAAGACAAGAACCTGACGCCCTTTGAGGAAATTCTCGGACCTGATGGAAAACCAATTCTTCTGCCCAACGGTAAGCCCCTGCGCCCTCAGGCTCAGATTCAGAGAGTAAGCTACAAACTCCCCAACGAAATCCTCATCGGGCTTAACAATCGCAATCCACAATTTCATGACCTCTACCGGCTTAATATCCTGACCGGTGAGCTGAAACTCGTCCAGAAAAACGACGGTTTCCTCGGCTTTCAGGTCGATGACGATTACAACATCCGCTTTGCCGCTCAGATGACGCCTGATGGCGGCATGGTTTTCCTCAGTCCAGACGGAAAAGGCGGCTGGAAGCCGTTTGATCAGGTGCCGATGGAAGATATGATGACCACTAGCCCCATAGGCTTTGATAAAAGCGGAAACGTGCTTTACATGATTGACAGCCGGGGCCGGAACACAGCCGCTCTCATTTCGGTTGATTTGAAGACTGGCGAGAAAAAATTAATCTTTGAGCACCCGAAGGCTGATGTCAGCGGCGTTATGATGCATCCAGTGGAAAAGAAAGTGGAAGCTGTGGCTGTGGAATACCTGCGTACCGAATGGACGGTGCTGGACAACTCGGTGAAGCAGGACCTGGATTATCTTAAAACGGTTTGCGACGGAGACGTCAACGTTTTAAGCCGTACCCTTGATGATAAATTTTGGGCAGTGTCCTACCTGGTTGATGACGGTCCTGTGCGTTACTATCTCTATGACCGTGCCAATAAGCAGGCTAAGTTTATGTTCACCAACCGTAAGGAGCTTGAAGGCCTAAAGCTTTCTAAGATGCATCCAGTGGTTATTAAGTCGCGCGATGGACTGGAGCTGGTCAGCTACCTGACCCTGCCTTACTGGGAAGACCCGGACCATGATGGCCGGCCGACCAGACCGCTGCCGATGGTGCTTTACGTGCACGGCGGACCCTGGGGCCGCGATTCCTGGGGCTTTAATTCAATACATCAGTGGCTGGCTAACCGCGGCTATGCTGTACTCAGCGTTAATTTCCGCGGTTCCACCGGCTTTGGCAAAGATTTTATTAACGCCGGCAACCTGGAATGGGCAGGCAAAATGCACGATGACCTGATTGATGCCGTCAACTGGGCGGTGGAGAACAAGGTTGCTGATAAAAACAAAATAGCCATCATGGGCGGAAGCTACGGTGGATACGCCACGCTGGTGGGTCTGACCTTCACGCCCGATGTTTTTGCCTGCGGTGTGGATATCGTCGGTCCGTCCAACCTGATAACGCTGCTGGAAACAATCCCGCCTTACTGGAAGCCTCAATTTGAATTGTTTGCTACCAGGGTAGGTGATCCAAGAACAGAAGAAGGCCGCAAGCTGCTGGAAGAGCGCTCGCCGCTTACTTACGTGGACAGAATTAAAAAGCCGCTTCTTATCGGGCAAGGAGCCAACGACCCGCGAGTAAAACAGGCTGAGTCTGACCAGATTGTTAAGGCCATGCAAGGGAAAAATATACCGGTGACTTACGTGCTTTATCCTGATGAGGGACACGGCTTTGCCAGACCAGAAAACCGGCTGTCTTTCTTCGCTGTAAGCGAGCTTTTCCTGTCTAAATACCTGGGCGGCCGGGCACAGGAAATCGGCGATGATTTTAAAGGTTCAAGCATCACTGTGCCACAGGGGGCTGAGCATATTCCCGGCTTGAGCCAGGCGCTGGCAGCGCTAAATAATAAACAGTAAATAGGCGAAGCCAGGAAAGAGAAATAGCTGGAGAGCAAGAAGGCCGAGTGACGCAAAAAAGAGGTGATTTGTATGTAACATCTCAATGCGAGCAGTGAAAGCGTGTGCGGTCTGCAAATGATCTGTGGGTAAGGCCTTTTGCGCGGTGTAAAGTGATGTAGTATTGTGTTGCGCTAGGTGGCTCCCAATAAGTAAATGAAGTGGTGTCTGAAATAGGGGAGGTCCCAGGCGAAATTTGTCATCGAGGAAAAGGTCGGCGTGAATTAATTTGTGGTGTCTATTAAAGTGATGTCTGAAGATTCAGGACTGAATAATTAAATTGAATAAGTAGATTGAAAAGTAGCGTTTAAAGATAACCTAACACTACCCGTTGCAATGTTTAATAAGTGATAAATAGCATTAGTGAGTATAATTGCCCGGTGGCCCTTAGAATAAGTAGATAAATAGAGACGCTTAAGCTCAATGACTTCGTGTGGTGCGGAGTTTAAGAAGGAGAGTTATTGTGCTGTGGGGCAGTGCTGTAGCTTCTAGTGTGCATTTTAATGCGCTTCATTGCGCAGCAGCATAAGGTACGGGTTAGTTGCTGAAAAGTTGTGGCGGATGATGAAATTAGGTTTTTTCAGTCAATCTGAACAGCAAAGAGGGGGAAGGGCTCCTAAAATAAGAATATAATCTCAATTGTACTTGCGCTAAAGAAAAAGCTGCGCAAAAAAATTTTAAAATTAGTTGACAAATAGCATAAAAAAGCTTATATTGTAAACCGAAAGAAGGGATAATGAGGCCCACCAGCGAAAAACCAGTGTTAGACTCAACTTTCCCCATTAGATTGAGAGCAGCCCGTTTAAAGGCCGGCCTTAGCCTCGAGGACCTGGCACAGAAGCTCGGGGGAATTGTTACCAGGCAAGCAATCGCCAAATACGAAAAAGGCCTGATCAGCCCATCCCCAGAGGTTCTGAAACACCTCCTCCAGGTCCTCGAGATCCCTCCTCCGCCCGACATTCCAGAAGAAATTCCAGAAGAACCAGAAGAATTAGGTGAGGCGCTCATGCTGAGCAGTCCTAAAAAAGCAGAAAATTTCGCCAAGGAAAAGGAAAAACTCAGGCTTAATAAAGTTAGCTTTTGGGTCTTACGCCGGGATGTGGAAGAATCGGTGCTGGGGCCTGAAGCCCGAGCAGCCTTGCTTAAAAAAGCCTGGGCTGATTATGCACCTGAAGAAGATGTTAAGCTCCGGCCCGACCCGCGTTTACCTAAAAAGCAGGCTTTAGCTCTAAAGGTAACGCTGGCTGAAAAAATGAAGAATTATATCTGGCTGGAAAGGCTGCTGCGACAGGAGAAATTGTTTAAACCGCCGTTAAAACATGAAATTCAAGACGAGCATGATGCCGAAAAGGCCGCAGAGAAGCTACGCCAGGAGTGGGACTTGGGCACCAGCGCCGTGGCCAACCTGCTGACGTTCCTGGAAGAACACGGCATAAAAACCTTCAAGCTAGAAGGTCCAGAAAAATTTGAGAGCCTGTCCGGCTTCTACCGTGCTCAGCCGTTTATCGCTGTGGAAAAAAGCCTGCCGGTGGACAGGATGAGGTTTAAAGCTGCCGCCGAACTGGCACAGATTTTGTTTGGATTTTCCAACGAGACAGAAATAATAAGGCTGTACAACCGCTTTGCTGCGGCCTTTTTACTGCCAGCGCCAATACTGGAAGAGTACTTTCTGCCGGCCGGGCGCAAGATTGCCTTCAGTGAGCTGGCCGAGCTGAAATTGAGGTACGGCGTTTCCCTTCAGGCCATCATGCGCCGGGCGCTGGACCTGGAACTGGTTACTGAAAGGCGCTTCCGCTCTTTCCGGGAGATGATGAACGAGAAAGGCTGGCTCTGGAAAGAGCCGGTGGAATATCAAGGAAAGGAAAACCCGAGCAGGTTCAGGCGCTTGCTGCATTATGCTGTAAGCTCGGAAATTCTGGAAGTGAACCGAGCTGCGGCCCTGGCTGAAATCACGCCAGAACAGTTGAAGAGTGAGATGGGAGAGATTTTTTGAGGCGTTGAGTAAGGACGCTGTTAATACCTTTAGCGGTAATAGGTGGAAGGCAAAGTAAAGACGAATGCAAGAAAATAAATAAATGTGCGGAAAATAGGGGGTGGCCAGTCCCCGCACCCCAGGGCTTGGGGACTGGCTTGGACTTTATAATTACCAAAAAAATCAGGGGAAAATTCTAATGAGCACCACGCCATGCGGGGCAACCTCAGCTTCAAAATAATTGCTGAAATTTCCCAGGTCTTTCTGCCTCCAGAGGTCGCGCACGCGGAATGGACCATTTTCGAGACCGATGGTTGAAAAGTCAACTCTGACTATTTTGGGTTCGTATGGGTCGAGGTTGAAAAGTCCGACTGCTCTGGAGCCGTCTTCCATTTCTTTGGACCAGACTTCGTAATCATCGCCTTTGGTAACTCTATCACCCTGACGGCCGAGCGGGTCCTGGTCCACTTCCAGGACTTCGGCGTTGGTCAGAAGGTTCAGGGTGAAGTCGTCAATCTGTTCAATAGGACAGCCGATGAGCAGCGGAGCAGAAAGCAGGCACCAGAGGCTGATGTGGGTGTACTGCTCATCCGGAGTGAGACGGGAGGGACGGAGCTGCGGACCCCAGCCTACCTTGCCCACTACCAGCATGTCTGGGTCGTTCCAGTGTCCGGGCCCGGCGTATTTGGACAGGCCGGCCTGGCCAAACCCGATTCCGGCCATGCTGGACCAGCTATCTTCAATGTCGCCAGTTGTGCGCCATAGATTGCCGCCCACGCTTTCACCCCATTCCCAGGGATTTTGCAAACCCCAGTTGCAAATGCTGAAGACAATATCCCGGGGAGCGCGCTTGATAGCATCGCCGAATATTTTGTAAGTGGCGCGCGGGTCTTTACCCTCACAGTGGCACCAGTCAATCTTGACGTAATCGTAACCCCATTTGGCGTAGGTCATAATGTCCTGTTCCTCATGGCCCTCGCTGCCTTCATAACCAGCGCAGGTTTTTGGTCCGCAGTCGGTGTAAAGGCCGATTTTGAGGCCAAGGCTGTGGACGTAATCAGCCAAGGCTTTCATATCTGGGAATTTTTCATTGGAGCGGATCTCACCTGTCTTTGGGTCGCGCTGACCGTGCCAGCAGTCATCAATGTTGATGTATGTCCAGCCGTAGTTTATGAGGCCTTTTTCCACCATGGCTCTGGCACTCTGGCGGACGTTTTCGTCAGTCACGGAACAGCCCCAGCAGTTCCAGCTATTCCAACCCATCGGGGGTGTCAGGGCGATTTTATCTCCGACTTCTATTCTCAGCGTTTTTTCAGCTTTTCCCAGCTTGTTTTTGGCGATTAATTTCACCTTGTAGGTGCCGGGTTTGTCAACGAAACCGGTGATGCGGCCAGTGGAAGAGTTGAGCTTAAGGCCTCGGGGAAGTCCTTCAGCAGCGAAGGTCATCGGTCGTTCGCCCGTGGCTGCGATGGTAAAAAGAAAAGGCGAACCCGGGCGCACACCAAAAACTTTCGGGCTGTTAATTTTTGGTTCAGGCGCGGGCGGAGGAGTCAGTATGTATGGTTCAGCGGCATAAGGTTTTACAGGTTCAGGTTTATTTCCGCGGTATTCAATTCGTGCCTCGCACCAGTCAGCATGGTCGTAAGCGTGACCATCCTCAGCATCAGTGACTATAAGGTCAAGACTAATCAGGTTTTTTAAGCTGACGTTTACCTTGCGAGCTGGATCGCCAGCTTTCATCACTCCGCTTTTCCAGAGTGTCTTTTTTAGATTATTTTTATCCCGGCCGGAAACGATGAATTCCACAGAAGCACGCTCAGCTCCGCGTTTGTTCTTCTTGATTTCATCGTCAATGCCAACCACGGCGTGGAATTTGACAGCCTGGCCATCAAGCTTTATCCGGTACTGACTCGTAGCGTGCGTGCCCAGGCCTCGCTCGAAAACTTGTCCAGCTATGGTCAGTGGGTTTCCGGCTATTGATTTGTTGGCTTTGGCTTCGCTCCAGCCGGAGATTATGTGTTCAGCTCCAAGTTCATCCAGGTAGACAACATTAGTTTTTTTGCAGGCATAGAACATAAAAGAAAACAAAACGATTAATGATAAAGTTGCCAGGAGAAAAAGTTTTCTGAGGCTCTTTGTTTTTTGATTGTGTTTGCCCATGTTTTGCTTTTTAGTCATTGCCTATCTCCTTTTATCAAAGAAGCATTTTCACACCACACATGCTTTTATATCATAAAAAAAGTGGACATGAAAAATGGAAAAAAATGGGGACACCCTACATTTTCCCGAATTTTCTAATCAGGACAAATTTCTTGCCTGGCATTCTGCATAAGTTGGAGCGAAAAATAGGAAAATTCTACGGTGTCCCGGTTATAATTGCGAATTTTCTACCCGCTATAAGCTGATTAAAATCTGTAGAAAAAATAAGAGACGTATAAGAGTCATGAAAAATAAAATGTCATAGAAAAGCATAAAAAAAGCTGAGATTAGAGCATCTTGTTTTTTTCCAAAGATGTTCCCCAATTTTCTTCCCATTTTTCCAGTTTTCCGTTTTCTGGCTTGATTTTAGAGCGAGGTAATTAGAGAATTAGTTTTTTAAGATTTTTGTTATGACTGGAGGTGGTATAAAAACTATTGGCTTAATCGGCG
>JACIYK010000138.1 GCA_014359965.1 Candidatus Aminicenantota bacterium | reverse complement strand
TTTTTCTTAACCATCTCGTTTTTATCTCTTTAATCTGATAATAAATTTTCTGAACTCTGCCTGATTCTACCCGGTAGCTGGTGAAATAGAAAAATAGGCCAGAAATAAGAATTAACAGGTTCGGGCACCACATGGCCAGAGCTGGAGATAGTTTCCCTTTCATGGCTGCCTCTTCACCCACCACTAGAAGGCCGTAATAGACCAGAAGGATTACCACACTCAAAGCATAGCCGGTCAGACGCCCACCTCGCCATTTCCTCCAGCCCAGGCCAGCCCCCAGGAAAACAAAAATCAGGCAGGTGGCAGGCAGGCTGAGCCTCTTGTGCAGCTCAACTTCCGTCAGACGAAAAAGTTCCGGTTTAGTGCTGGCTTCTTGTTTCCCTCTGATTCTATCTTCAAGTAATTCTTTTATGTTTTTTTCCCGACCCTTCTTTTCCAGAGAAGAATTCCGAGTTATTCTGGACAGGTCAACCGCCTGAACGAGCTTCTGAAAACTATTCACCAGCACGACCTCTGGCAATTTCAGGTCAAAGCCATAATTCTGACCATCTTCCAGGTAGAGCCAGGCTTCCTTTTTTTCTGGAGCCAAAGAGAGCTGACCGGTCCTGGAAAGGGTAATTTGGAACTTGTCATCCTCTTTTAACTGATAAACAAAGACGTTTCGCCAGGTTTCATCCCTTTCTTTCCCTTGAATGAAAATCACTTTCCCAGGCAACGATTCAATAAAAAGTCCTGGTTCTACGGCCAGCGATATTCTAGTCAGCACAGAGTTGACCATAGTTTGAAGCCAGCGGTAGTTGGCAGCGGGAGTCAGCCAGAAGGTAAAGCCGGTAGTTATAAGCCAGAAAACCAGCCCCAGAACAAAGAGCGGTTTTAGAATTTTACCTGGCGTAAAACCAAGAACTTTCAGGGCGTCAATTTCTCTATCAGAAGAAAGCCTGGCCAGTCCCCCCAGCACCCCCGCCATAAAGGCCAAGGGAAAGGCCAGAGCAATTATGGAAGGCAATAGATAAAACAGAACTTTAAGAACTATCAGAAAAGGAACATTTTTAGAAATGAAGATTTCTGCCAGGTAGAAAACCTGATTCATGAACAAAAGAAAAATAATAAAACTGAGAGCCAGCAGAAAAGAGGGAATGATTTCCTTCAGAAAATAACGGTCAAGAACTTTCATCAAATTCCAGGCCCGGCGCCATAAAAGATATAACGGCTACAACGATTAAAAATTTTACTTTATCAAGCAGAAAAAAGAAAGGCCGCCCTCAGCGGGCGCTGAAGGCGGCCCTATTTTCAAATCTCTGATTCAAGCCTTAATACATGTCGCTGGGTGGGGCGGGATAAGAGGACTTCTTCTCCTCCTCTGGAATTTCGGTTACGCAGGCTTCGGTGGTGAGCAGCAACCCAGCAATGCTGGCCGCATTCTGGAGGGCCGTACGTACAACTTTAGTTGGGTCCACAATACCGGCCTTGACCAGGTCTTCGTACTTTTCAGTCAGGGCATTGAAGCCATGATCCTGTTTCATTTCCCTGACTTTTTCCACCACTATTGAACCTTCAAAGCCGGCATTTTCGGCAATCTGACGGAGCGGTTCTTCCAGAGCCCGACGGATGATCTGCACACCGATCTGCATATCGCCTTCTAAGTTGAGTTTGTCCAGAGCTTTCTGGCAGCGCAGGAGAGCTACTCCACCACCGGGGACAATACCTTCTTCAACCGCTGCCTTGGTGGCATGCATAGCATCTTCCACTCTGGCTTTCTTCTCTTTGAGTTCGGTTTCGGTGGCTGCACCAACTTTAATTACCGCCACCCCACCGACCATCTTGGCCAGTCTTTCCTGGAGTTTTTCTCTGTCATAATCAGAAGTAGTTTCTTCAATCTGCGTTCTGATCTGCTTGATTCTAGCCTGAATCTCGCTCTGTTTGCCCTTGCCTTCAACGATGGTAGTATTGTCTTTATCAACCACGACTTTGGCAGCTTCACCCAGCCAATCAACGGTGACATTCTCCAGCTTCACACCGATATCTTCAGTGATCACTTTACCACCAGTCAGGATAGCAATATCTTCCAGCATCGCTTTGCGTCTGTCACCAAAGCCAGGAGCCTTTACCGCACAGCACTGGAGCGTGCCCTTGAGTTTGTTAACCACCAGGGTGGCCAGAGCTTCACCTTCCACCTCTTCGGCCACCACCAGCAGGGAACGGCCCATTCTGGCCACGCTTTCCAGAAGCGGCAGGAATTCGCGCAGGTTAGAAATCTTCTTTTCATGGAGCAGGATTAACGGGTTCTCCAGCACACATTCCATCCTTTCCGGGTCAGTGATGAAATAAGGAGAGAGGTAACCGCGGTCAAACTGCATACCTTCAACGAATTCCAGAGTGGTTTCCAGGCCCTTGGCTTCTTCCACTGTGATAACGCCATCTTTGCCAACTTTTTCCATGGCTTCGGCGATGATTTTGCCGATGCTTTCATCGTTGTTGGCAGAAATGGCGCCGACCTGGGCAATCATATCGCCAGTCACTTCCTGACTCATGCTTCTGAGCTCTTTAACTACCTCCTCTACTGCCCTGTCAATACCTTTTTTAATCAGGTTGGGGTTGCGACCGGCCGTAACGTGTTTGATGCCTTCAGCATAAATTATCTGAGCCAGCACCGTAGCGGTGGTAGTTCCATCGCCAGCCACATCTGAGGTCTTGGAAGCCACTTCCTTAACCAGCTGTGCACCCATATTCTCCCAAGGGTCTTTAAGCTCTATCTCCTTGGCCACAGTAACACCATCCTTGGTGCTGGTCGGAGAACCAAATTTCTTATCCAGAATCACGTTCCGGCCTCTAGGCCCCAGCGTGGCTTTAACCACGTTGCTTAGAATATTAACTCCCCTTAACAAAGCCTGTCTGGCTTCATCTCCAAGAATTATTTGTTTTGCCATAGTCTACCTCCTTTATATCTCTCTTATTTGGATATAATGGCCAGAATTTCATCTTCCCGGACGATTACGTGCTCCACACCGTCAATGGTTACCTCGGTGCCACTGTATTTCCCGATAAGCACCCGGTCACCCTTTTTAACGGTCAAGGGAATAACTTTTCCATCCTCTGTTACCCGTCCCTGGCCGACTTCAATTACTTCAGCTTCCTGTGGTTTTTCTTTGGCCGTGTCAGGAATGATAATGTTTCCCCTTTTAACTTCCTGCTCTTCAATCCTTTTGAGAAGAACTCGGTCATATAAGGGTTGAATCTTCATGTTTACCTCCTTTTAAAGATTAAATTAGCAGTCTTGATTATCGATTGCTAATTATAAAATATGACAATAAAACTGTCAAGTTTTTTAAAGCAAAATTTAGCAGTTTGTCGGGGAGAGTGCTAATTTCTACGCTTTATTTTAAGCGCTCTAAACCTGTTATGCAGGGTATTCCGGTGGACTCCCAAAGCCTGGGCTACTTTGCTCTTATTCCCCTGATATTTTCCCAGAGCCATTTCAATGTATACCTTCTCAAATTCTTCCAGTGCTTCCTTTAGATGAATTTCTTTTTCTACCATATCCCTGATGAGGTTTTCCAGTTTCTGGTGAATGGTCATTTCTTCAAATTTTTTGCTCATTTCCCCCTCCCTTGTCTACAAACTTCTTCCAGGCTTCAGTAAAGCGATTTTCCAGGTTGTCCGGGATTAAGACAGTAAAACTCCTGGCCACTTTTAAGCAAGCCGGAGCAAGCTTTGATTTGACCAGAGCTTCCCTATCAAAGTTGAAAACTAAAAGGCCAAAAACAATGACCGCGCATATAAGAAGGCCTTTAAGAAGGCCAAAAAAGCCGCCCAGGAGATGGTTGGTCAAGCTAAGAGTTCCTTTCATCAACTTGGTAAGGATGAAGGCAATGAGCCAGCCAAGTAATAAAACCGCGATGAAAACTATCAGAAAGGCCAGACAGTTCCGCCAGAAATCAGAACTTATAAACTTAAACAATTTCCAGGAAACCCAACCATAAAACCTGGAAGCCAGAATAATCCCACCGACCACGGCCAGAAGACCAATAACCTGCCGGAGCAAGCCTTTAATCAACCCGAGAAGAAAAGCTATCAGCAGGATGATTATCAAGATGACATCCAGCCAGTTGAGGCTCATTGGTCTTTCCTTTCTTTTAATTGTATAACCATGTCATAGCGCCCTTCTCTTATTTGGCCAAATTTTACACCTGGTTTTATTTTCCCGTGAAAATCCGAACCGGCTGTAACCACCAGATCAAACTCCCGGGCCAATGAATAATAAAAGGCAGTTTGTTCAGTAGTATGATAGGAGGTAAAAACTTCCAGACCCTGCAGGCCAAGTTTTTTCAACCTGGCCAGGTCTTCCCGCGTAGTTTTTTGAAAATAAGCCCCGGGATGAGAGAGCACTGGCACACCTTCTGTTTCTGGCGCCAGACTCAAAACTTCTTCCAGACTGATATGCTTTTTAGGAACATGGGCGAGACCACCTTCCGCAAAAAAATCCTGATAAAAGAGATATGGTGCCAAAGGCTGTCCATTTTCATCAAAATACTTTTTCAGCCGTGGGTTTTTCCGACTTTCAGTCTTGTTTAGCACTATCTGGGCGATTTTTACACCCAGGGGAGGAACTCCCTGGCACTGCTCCCAGACCTCTTCCCATTCAACCTTAAGGCCCAGCTCTTTTAACCTGGCCACTCTGTTTCGGGCTTCTTCCAGACGAGAATGTTCCATTTTATTTATGATGTAATGAATGGCCTCACTTTCCCAGTTGACCAGCGGCAGCTGCAGATGAAATTCACGCCCATCATAAACAGTTGTAACTTCCACACTGGGTATTATCTCTATTCCATATTGACGGCCGATTTCCAAGGCCTCTGGATAGGCAGAAAGAGTATCGTGGTCAGCTATGGCTATTGCCTGAAAGCCAATATCCCTGGCCATAATTATCAGTTCTTCGGGAGAGAAATCTCCGTCACAGCTGAAAAAAGAATGAACATGAAGGTCAATTAACCCGTTTCCCATCAACGTTTCTCTAATCTTACAAACTCAAAACTACGGCAAATCGTTCTTTCCGGTAAGCAGATGGTATATTTCCAGGTATCTTTTCGCCGTCTGCTCTATGATATCTTCAGGCAGGGCAGGTGGAGGGGGAGTCTTCCTGTCCCAGCCAGTGCTGATAAGATAATCCCTGACAAACTGCTTATCAAGACTCGGCTGGGGTTTACCAGGCGCATAAGTGGCCAGAGGCCAGAACCGGGAGGAATCAGGTGTAAACAACTCATCTACCAAGATGAGGTTTCCGCTTTCATCCAACCCAAATTCAAACTTAGTATCAGCGATAATTATGCCTTTGGAGATAGCGTAAAGAGCAGCCTTCTGATAAAGTTCCAGGCTTATCTTGCGGATTTTTTCTGCCAGCTCTTCCCCGGTTATCTTTTCCATTTCTTTAAAAGTGATGTTTTCATCATGTCCAACCTCAGCTTTGGTAGAAGGAGTAAAAATGGGTTCTTCCAGACGGGAAGATTCCTGCAAACCTTTAGGCAACTTGATCCCACAGACCTTACCGGTCTCCTGATATTCCTTCCAGCCAGAGCCAGACAGGTAGCCCCTCACCACGCACTCAACTGGAATAACCCTGGCTTTCTTGACCAGCATGGACCTTTTTTCCAGAATTTCAGCCTGAGGCTGGAGTTCTTCGGGAAAATCAGAAATTTCTGTTGAAATCATATGGTTTGGACAAATCAGGGCTGTGTAATCAAACCAGAACTTGGAAAGCTGGGTTAGAACTTTTCCCTTATAAGGGATAAGAGATGGCAACACGAAATCAAAAGCTGAAATACGGTCAGTAGCCACGATTAACAATTTATCTCCCAGGTCAAAAACGTTGCGCACTTTCCCCTTTTTAAAAACCGGAATTCCAGGTAGTTCGACCTCACTGACTACTTTTTCATCTATCATAGCTGTCTCCTTTAAAGAGAATAATACACGCAGCTCGCCAAACTTTCTTAGATATATTAAATGAATTAAAAGATAAAATCAAACCCGCCAATGTCTACTTCAGTCCGATAAAATTTAACAACCGGCCAGCATTATCTCTATCTCTTCGATAAGAAAAAAGTTCCGACCGGCACCTAGTACATAAGTCAACCTGAAATATGTTTCTTTCAGACAGGCCTGCTTCATCAGTCAGAAGTAAAAGATTGGCTTTTCTCAGGTCCAGGTAAAAATGCCCTGTTTTCTCACCGGGCTGGAAAATTTCTTCCACCCGGAAACCATTCTGCCGGAACTGTTCAAAAACTTCCCTTCCGACTTCATAACAACGCTGTTCTATGGCAGGACCAAAACCAGCCCAGAGCTCAGCCTCAGAAGAACGAGACTTTTTTCTCATAATCTCCAGGGCCCGGAGAAGTATTTTTTCCTTTGTGCCTCGCCAGCCACAATGGACAGCAGCCACCAGTTGATTAGTTCTATCAACCAGAAAAACCGGCAGGCAATCTGCAGTTTTAACTACCAATAAAAGCCCGCGGGTCCCGGTGACCAGGCCATCACCTTTAATTTCATTTTCCGGACGACTTTCCAGAAAGATAACCTGCTCCGAATGCTGCTGCTTCATTTCTACCGGGAAAA
The DNA here is from genome assembly GCA_014359965.1 of Candidatus Aminicenantota bacterium. GTDB lineage: Bacteria > Acidobacteriota > Aminicenantia > Aminicenantales > Saccharicenantaceae > Saccharicenans. The sequence goes on along the minus strand of JACIYK010000138.1, from coordinate 297 downwards.
AAGATGAGAATTCTTCAACTAAATTATCCCAGTCAAACCCAGCTTGGCCAAAGCCATGGACCAGCCAGGGAATTTTTAACCAGCTTTCTATCTGATAATATCTTTTTTCCGCAGCCATGTCTTTTCTTATAACCGGGTCACCGGCACAAATCAAGAGCAAAAAAAATTTATCTTTTTAATATTTAGCCAGATTGATGGAAACGGGAGATAGCTCTAAGATTAGGCTAATCTAAATATTAAGACAGTACTTTTATTGAAGGGTTCAAATCTATCTTTTTTGGATTAAAATCAATATAT
>JACIYK010000137.1 GCA_014359965.1 Candidatus Aminicenantota bacterium | reverse complement strand
ACTTAGCCTGACCTGGTTTTTCGGATTCCAGTTCCTTTTCTTCTCCATAGGTAGATAAGAAAGAGCATTTTAAAGTTTTACATTTCAACGTAAAATAGCAGACAGGCGAAAGGACCGTGAGTCTCTGGCTAATTTGTATTTTGCTGCTTGGAAACAGCGGAGAAAGTTAATTACCGCCGGAATTAATTACTACTTGAATTAATATACAAAACGGCCATTTGAGGTCATTGCCTACGTTTGTCCTTCCGGCGGGTGACAGAAAATTTTTAATTTACTGTTTTTTCTAAATTATATTCTGCTTCTTTGCCGCACCCTCGCTGCAAGTTGCCATTATCAATTTTTAGAAAATCTTTTTATTAATTAATTTTTGTTAATCAAAGAAAAAAAGCTCCGGCCAGAAGTCACTTTAGATAATAGCCGACGGAACAGAAGCTGACCCAGTGTCTCAGAGAAAAGGGAGCGGTAGTTCCCAGGCCGATTTTCTTGAGCGGAAGGACACCCTCGCTGTAGGTATCAGAATAGCGGAAAAGTTTTCCGGAGAGGTGCTGGCCGCTCGTCCTGGCCATAATCCGGCTGATGCTTAAAAGGCCAAAGGGAATGGAATACTTACCACACCAGTAGGAATTTTTGTAGTCAAGATAAGTTTTCCCCCAGAGTTCTCCGGTTAGGCCAGCTACTTTCTGGTCATCGATTAAGCCGGTAAGGAAGCTGGCTATCAGCTGCTGGTCAAAGGCTCGGCCTTTTTCCCAGGCCTCCTGGCCTTCACCGAAAGCTAAGTTGTTGAAATCTTTCCCGTAGTGATTTCCATCAGCAGAAATCAGGAAAAAAATATCCTTTCCTGGTGTTAAGTTATGCTCTTTGATGTAGGCGGCAATGACCTCTGCCAAGCTCTGAGCTATTTCCTTCATCTTTTCCAATGGCATGGGGGCCACCATAATGGGCGTTATTTTGACCTCAGGGTTGAAGTACTGCAGGAAAGGGACCAGAGCTTCTATGGAGTGTTCTATTTCATGGGCCCGGTTGTTAACTACATAGTATTCTGGTTTGAGATGAGCTTTGATGTACTCACGGAGCGGAGAAATTTCTACTGGCTTTAAAACGCCGGGCCATCTATTAAACTCCTCAAAGATGAGCACGCTATCCAGACCTTTAATTTCATTTCTGACAGTGCCGTGGGTGACACCAAAAATGACTGCCTCGCGAGTTTTTATGTGGCTGAACAGTGGGTAGTAGAGGCGGCCGGCATAAAGATAATCGTCATGCGGGGAGATGGCAGCCACCAGTCCAGCAGAATCAAATTTTTCCTTTTCTTGGCGGGCTAGGTAATCTACCAGGGTTTTCATGCTGGAGGGGTTCCAGCAGAAGCCAACGTCGTCGCGCACCGGCCGGATTTTAAGAGATTGGTTAACCAGGACTTTATGGCTTTTAACAGATGATTCTTCGGCAGAAGCTCCGGGCAGCCAGGTAAGGACAATAATAAAAATCAGCCCCATAGTTATCATTGCCGGTTTTGAAAACCAGAAATTCTTTCTTGCTTTCATAGACTGACTCCTTCTTCAACTAGAAAAATTTCCTTCACTTAATTCTAACATTTTCTCTTCTATAGATTAATTATCTGAGTTTTTCAACGAGAATCAGATAAGTGGTATCTACTAATCTTTTTGTGGTAGTGCTGTGGTCAGAGCTTCTGAAATTCAAAATTCAGATTAAAGAAAGCTCAAGAATAGTCTGGAAAGTTAAGATCAGAAGCTGAGCAGGCCAGCCGATTACCGTGGTTGTTTGTCGCCTGGTCAAAATTAGATAGTTCGGTTTTTTAGCGATTTGGCTTTGCTCATCATTCTGATAACATTCTGGTTTTGGACTTTTGATTTCATGAAGCTTCTGGCGCCGGATTCTTCCGAGACAGCCTGCTCAGGGCCTGTTTTACCAGGCTGGTGTTGCGCTCTTTTTTTGAGGTCACTTCATTAGTTAAGATAGGGAATACAGGTTCATTAGGAACTTGTCCACAGAACAAGCGGAAGCAGGTGTGCCTGAGTAGATTTTCTGGGTGATTTAGCAGCCAAAAAAATTTTAATTTATTTTTTAAAAAATGAGATTTTTTTACTAATCTGTGCTATGATGATGTTGCTCGATTATAAAGGATGAGGGCACGGGCCCTTATAGGTCATAACTCTCTCCTTTATAACGGAAAATTTTAATTAAAGGAGAGATGTTATGAACATCTACGTAGGAAATCTTTCAAGGGACTTGACCGAAAGCGAACTGAAAGAAACTTTTGAAGCTTTCGGTACAGTCAACAGTGCTTCCATCATCAAGGACCGCTACACTGGAGAGTCAAGAGGTTTCGGCTTCGTGGAAATGCCCAATCAGGAAGAAGCTCAGAATGCTATTAATGCTCTAAACGGCAAAAACCTGAAGGGCCGCACCGCTACCGTTAATGAAGCCAGACCTCGCACGGATAAACCTCGCAGCGGTTTCGGTGGAGGACGAGGTCGCAGTTCTTCCGGTGGCAGACGCTATTAATCATCTTTAAGATAATTTAGTAGCAAAGGCCAAAAAGGGCCGGGTCAGAGGACTCGGCCTTTTTTTGTTTATCAGGCCCTAACAGATTAAAGCTGTGGTCCTGCTGGTTTGGGTACAGGGCGGATGACTGCCTGGTTCATTTTAAACCCAGGCCTCAGACGCAATCTTTAATAAAAATCTGATTTAGGAAAATTATTCCGAGCAAACAGTATAAATTCATCTGAGCGCATCAAAAGTCTGGCTATAAACCAGCTCTGCGGTACTTAAACGTGGCTGTCTGGGAGCAGGCCATTATGTAACAGAGAGCAGATTCTGCCAGAACCAGAAGCGGTTACTGGTTTGGGATGAAAGACGGCTGTAATGGAATGAAAAGCCTTATATTACTATTTATCTAAGCCGTAAATAAATTGCAAATTATCAGATAGTTAGCAGGCGGAAAGGAGTAAAAGGAGTATAAGTTCTTATCATCTCCTTATTTTTTCCCGCGCCTATTCAATCAGGGCAATAACTTCAATCTCTACCCTGGCACCGCCAGCCAAACCGCTTACCCCAAAAGCACTGCGAGCCGGCTTGTTTTTCGGAAAATATGTTACATAGACAGAATTCATTTTTGCCCACTCAGTTATGTCAGCCAGCATGACCGTGGCCTTGATTACTTTGTCCATTGAGGACCCATATTTTTCCAGGGTGTTTTTTATGTTTTCCAGGCACTGTCTGGTTTCAGCTTCGATACCACCTTCCGCCAGCTTGCCGGTTTTGGGGTCGCGTCCAAGCTGACCGGAAAGGAAAAGGAGATTGCCTACCCGGACAGCTTCCGAGAAAGGTGCCCGGGCTCTTTCCGGCGATGTCAGGTACTCTATTTTTGGAGCCGTCTGAACCTGCGGGCTACCCACTTCTGGCCCGGAAGCCTTAAACGGAGCTACGGCCATAACAGCCAGGGAAATAGATACCAGGCAGAAGAAAAGAGTTAAGAATTTCAGATGCGACTTATTCATTTGCCATTACCTCCTTCTTTTTTGCTTTTAATAAGTTTTTTATCACTCAAGTTTTAAGGTTAGTCAAGTGAATTGTGAGAAGATTTCTATTAGCTGTTGCAGACTCCAGGTCGAGAGTGATATAATAAAACCTACTAAATCAGTAGGATTTTGGACAAATGCTTGATAAAAATCGTGTTAGATTGGCTTATAATTTTAATTGAAGGAGGGAATATGAAAATAAATGGCCAGACTAAACTGTCTGCCCTGCTTGAACAACATCCGTATTTACTGGATTTTCTTGTGACTCTTTCGCCTCATTATGCCAAGCTGAAAAATCCACTGCTGCGTAAAACACTGGGCCGATTGGCCACCCTTCAACAGGTAGCGGAAGAGGGCAAAATCCCGCTTGAAGAGCTGCTGGCGAGGTTAGAAGAGGAGATAAGTAAAAGAATTGTAATGAAGGAAGCAGGAAATGGTTCTCTTCCCCGCGGTAAATCTTCTGACACCAGCAGAACTGAAGCTTTAAAGCAGATCATCCGAGAGCTTCATCGGGGAGGGAGGGTAGAAGAACTTAAAAAAAGATTCGCCGAACTAATTAGAGATGTAGGCCCGGAAGAAATCGCCCGCCTGGAACAGCAGGTTATAGAAGAAGGCATTCCGGAGGAGGAAGTAAAAAGGTTGTGTGACCTGCATATTAAAATTTTTGAAGAGTCCCTTGAATCTCAAAGAGCACCTGAGGCTATACCCGGTCATCCGGTCCATAACTTGATGTCAGAGAACAGGGCGGCTGAAAAACTCCTGGCAGAAATCAGGTTGATTTTGGAAAGGCTTCCCCGGGAGAACACCGAACTGGAGCGGGAAAGTAATTTTAAAGAGCTGGCAAATCTTCTGACCGAACTGTGGCAAATTGACCGCCATTACCTGAAAAAAGAGAACCAGCTTTTCCCCTTGCTGGAAAATAAAGGAGTGGTCGGTCCATGAGCTCGGGCCCGTTCGCGGGTCATGGTCAGGTTGAAGCTGGGCTTGTTGTCGGCCAGCACCACGCCGTTGCGGTCATAGATCAGGCCGCGCTCGGGCGGGATCGGCAGCACGTGCACGCGGTTGTTTTCCGATACCGCGCTCTGCTGGTCGTGCTGCAGCACCTGCAGCACATAGAGCCGGCCCACCAGCACTGCCACCAGGCTCATCACCAGCAGGGCACAGGCCAGCAGCCGGCGGTTGACCAGATGCTTTTCCTTTTCGTGGTCCTTGAGGGGAATGGGCTGGGGCATGGACGTCGTGGCGCTACGGATGGGGTCGCGATGCTACGCGGGCGGGCAGGGCGGCTCAAGGCGGGGCCGGTTGCCCCGCCGCCCCGCGATGCCCGCCGGCCCCGGTGCCAAGGGGCTGACGGCTAACATGAAGTTTCCTTCATGTGCTGGGTCAAAGGCTGAGCGGCAGGCGAAAAAAAGGGGAGCATTCGCTCCCCAGAGGTTAACCGCTTGTAGATGAAGGCTTATCTCAGCCTTCGATCTCGATCAGGATCTCGCCCGGGGTGACCCGGTCGCCCTTGGCCACATGGATGGCCACGACCTTGCCGGCGATCGCCGCCTGCACTTCGGTCTCCATCTTCATGGCTTCGGTGATCAGCACCGCTTGACCGGCCTTGACCACGTCACCTTCCTTGACCAGCACATCGACGATGTTGCCCGGCATGCTGGTGCTGACATGGCCCGGCTCGCTGGCCTGCTTGCGCTTGCTGCCGCCACCGCCGACGAACTCGTTGAGTGGCTCGAACACCACTTCTTCCGGCATCCCGTCGATGGACAGGTAGAAGTGGCGCTTGCCTTCGGCCTTGACGCCCACGCCGGTGATGTCGACGCGGTAGGTCTCGCCGTGCACGTCGATGACGAACTCGGTCGGCACGCCCTCACCGCCCACCGAGCCCACCGCGCCGGCTTCCGGAATCGGCAGCAGGGCTTCGGGCTTGAGGGAGCCGGCTTCGCGCTCCTCGAGGAACTTGCGGCCAATGTCGGGGAACATGGCAAAGGTCAGCACGTCTTCCTCGGAATGCGCCAGGCTGCCGATATCGGCACGCAGCTTGGCCATCTCCGGCTTGAGCAGGCGTGGCAGTTCGCCCTGGTCGTCCGACAGCTGCTGCAGCAGCTCGGGGCTGATGGTCAGGCGGTCGCAGCCGGCCAGTTGCTCGATCTGGCCGATGTTGCGGAAGCTCGCGCCCATGACCACGGTGTCGTAGCCGTTGGTCTTGTAGTAGTCGTAGATGCGGGTGACCGACTGCACGCCCGGATCCTCGGCGCCGACGTATTCCTTGCCGGTGCTTTTCTTGTACCAGTCGTAGATGCGCCCCACGAACGGCGAGATCAGGAACACCCCGGCATCGGCACAGGCCTGGGCCTGGGCGAAGGAGAACAGCAGGGTGAGGTTGGTCTGGATGCCTTCCTTCTCCAGCTTCTCGGCGGCGCGGATGCCTTCCCAGGTGGAGGCCAGCTTGATCAGCACGCGGTCTTTCGGCACACCGGCCGCTTCATACAGCTCGATCAGCTGACGGGCCTTTTTCAGCAGCGCCGGCTCGTCGAACGACAGTCGCGCGTCCACCTCGGTGGAGATGCGCCCCGGAATGACCTTGAGAATGCCCGAGCCCACCGACACGGCGAACTTGTCGCAGGCCAGGTCGACATTGCCCTTGGCATCGGCCTTGACCTGCTTGAGCAGGTCGGCGTAACCCGGGATGGCCGCGGCCTTGAGCAGCAGCGATGGGTTGGTGGTGGCGTCGACCGGCTTGAGGCGGGTGATGGCGTCCAGGTCGCCGGTGTCGGCGACGACGGTGGTGAACTGCTTGAGTTGTTCCAGCTTGGAGGTCATGGGCGTGCTCTGTCCTGTGCAATGACTCGACATTACCCGAGCCCCGACAGCCACTCAAGGCCCGTCGCAGGCGTATCGGGAAACCCTTCGAAGCAGCCCGCTCCCGTGTGTAGGAGCGGGCTTGCCCCGCGAAGGGCTGCAAAGCAGCCCCGGCCAACGCCAGGGCCGCGGTAAAAGGCTAACCCTTCGAGTGCCAACCCCGCCCCAGGTTCCCTCAACGCCCCTGCAACAGCTCGGCAGCCTGGTCCAGCACCTTCAGCGGCTCGCTGGTCTTGTGAATGTCCGCCGACAGCAACTGCCGGAAGCGCCGCGCCCCCGGGAAGCCCTGGCCCAGCCCGAGGATATGCCGGGTGATGTGATGCATCGCGCCGCCGCTTTGCATGTGCGCGACGATGTACGGACGCAGCTTTTCCATCGCCTCGGCCCGGCTGACCACCGGCGCCGCGCTGCCGAACAGCTGCTGGTCGACCTCGGCCAGCAGGTACGGGTTGTGGTACGCCTCGCGCCCGAGCATCACGCCGTCGAAGGTCCCAGGTATTCGGACACGAAGCCTCCCCGGGTGCGCCGCACGGTGATGTCCCAGTAATCCCTGCCCGGGGGCGAGGA
>JACIYK010000136.1 GCA_014359965.1 Candidatus Aminicenantota bacterium | reverse complement strand
GTTGAACTAAAAGAAGACATTCTTAAAGGACAAAGAGTGGAAGAATTTTCTCTGGAAATCTGGCACAACGGCAACTGGAAAGAAGTGGCCAAAGGAACAACTATCGGCTACAAAAGGTTGCTCACTTTTCCCGCAGTAACCACTGACCGGGTCAGGCTGCATCTCAAAAAATACCGGGCCACCCCCTACCTGAAAAAATTTGGTCTCTTTAAGCTGGCCGCTGGCATTTATTAATCATTTACCTTTTTAACTTGTTTCCATTCTTCATTTTTAATTTATTTCTATTCTAGACGTTACCCGGGTAAAAGCACATGCACCTGGATTGGGTAAATTAAAATTAATATTAACTTCAATAGCCAACTGTCTCAAGACAGGGCTCTAAAAGGGCATAATTCTGAAGCCTGCGTTTTAAATAACCATGTCGTCCAATCAATCTATAGTAGAAATGGCCAGGCAAAAAACTTTTCCGATACGGCCAGTCTAACCAAACTCCAGCAATTGTTTTAAATGCACAGTTCTTAATTCTGGAGAAAATTAACTCGTTCTTTTGACATCGTATTCAAAGCGGAAATATAATTTTTCTGGAGGCGAAAATGGTCAGCAAAAAATTATTAGTCACAGGTTTGCTTTTTTCTCTATTGCTCATTTTACCGTCCTGTTTCTCCTTAAAAAAAATTGGCTCTCCCGCAGAATTCAATCTCCACCTGAACCGGGCCATCGCCTTTATGCAGGACAGTCAATACCAGCCAGCTCGGCAGGAACTTTTCCAGGCCATAGCTATAAACCCCAAATCTGCTCGAGCTCATAACCTCATCGGACTCACTTATTTTCGGGAAAATAATTACGACCAGGCAGAATTTTATTTCTCCAAAGCAATAAAAATTGACCCAAATTATTATTCAGGCTACATAAATTTGGCTAGTACCTATGCTATGAAGGAACTCTATAAAAAAGCCCGGGATTACTACGAAAAGGCAGTAGAGTTATCTCCTGACCAAGCCGGCGCTTATTACGGATTGGCCACCATCTATTTTCAGCTGGGAAATAAGGAAAAAGGTATTGTCGCTCTTAACCGGGCCCTGGATTTGGCTCCCGATTTTCTGGAGAAACATGCTGAGGCAGTGGTTGGCTTGCCCATGAAAGGCTCGGCCTTACCCGAGCTATATTTTGCTCTGGCCAGGTTATATGCAGGCCGAAATGACCTGGAGAAAACAGTAGAAAACCTGGAGAAAGCCCGGCGTTATGGTTTTAAAAACTGGGAACTGATAAATCACGAGCCAGAATTTGCTTCTCTCAGAGATAACCCCAGAATAAAAGAGTTTACAAAAAGCAAAGAAGACCAGCAGTAAAAAATAAAACATGTTTTCTTGACACCTGTTTTATTTTCTGCTAATTTTTTTGACGAAATTTAGGTGCTTATAAATGGAAGGGTTGAAAGATTTGTTTATCTGCGGTGATTTTTCTCTCTGCAATCTTAAGTTTAATCTTTACTGGCCCTCCTATTATCTCCCCTGCATGATAATGTGAAGCCCGAATGCTTGCCTTCCCGTTGAAGGCAAGTATTCGGGGATTCCTCCAAATCAAAGACATATACCAGTCTGTCTGCCTCTTAAATCTTTCCCGGAGGTTTATTATGACCAGCATAGATAACCTTAACAAAAAAGATTTATACAATCGTTTGAAAAAAAAGGAAGAAAAATTCAGTCCCGACACTTCTTTAGAGAAGAGCAGAATAAAAGTTGCCGTCCTTGGTGCTTCAGGTCTTGTTGGTCAGCATTTTGTTAGGCTGTTGGGTGACCATCCTTTTTTTGAACTGGCCTACATCACTTCATCAGAAAAGAACGCCGGCCAGAGGTTTAAAGAACTGGCCTGGCCAGAACTTTTCTCTCCAGCTAGCTCCTGCCCAATTTCGGCACCTTTGCCAGAAAAGATTTCTAATCTGGTTTTTCAATTTCTGGATCATAATCTGCCAGAGAAACTTAAAGCAGAAAACATCCGCGTCGTTTTCAGCGCCCTGCCCGCCAGTGTAGCCCTGGTGTTTGAACCACTTTTAAGAAACCAGGGACTGGCTGTTTTTACCAATGCATCTGCCTGCAGAATACAGGATGAAGTTCCTTTGATAATTCCAGAAGTCAACGCTGAACACCTGGCTCTGGTCAACTTCCAGAAGGAAAAATTCGGCGGGTTTATAGTGGCCGGCAGCAATTGCTGTGTGGCCGGACTGGCTCTCACTCTTAAACCACTTCTCAGCTGGAGCCTAAAAAAAGTCCGTCTGACCACCTTCCAATCAATTTCCGGTGCTGGCTTTTCCGGGCTCCGGGCGCTGGATATCCATAACAACCTTATTCCTTTCATAAAAGAAGAAGAGCAAAAAATCGCCAGGGAGACGGTGAAAATTCTCGGGTATCTGTATAACCGGCAAATAATTAGCAGCTCTTTCCCGCTCCAGGCTTCCTGTGTCCGGGTACCCGTCAGGTTTGGCCACCTGCTGGAAGTGGAAGTGGAATTCCAAAACGTACCTTCTCTGGAAGAAATAATTAAGCGGCTGGCCACCTTCCCCGGGCTGGTCCAGCATAATCTTCCATCAGCCCCTGAACAGCCCATTGTACTTCTGGACGAGGAAAATCGTCCGCAGCCCGCCTATGATTTATGGATGGGAACCCCAGCATCAGCCCGGGGAATGGCCGTCGCCTTGGGCCGGTTACGGCTTGCAGACAATACCCTTCGCTATTTTGTTTTGACCAACAACCTCATTCGCGGCGCAGCTGGAAATTGTTTGCTAACGGCCGAATTGGCCTTTTCCCTCGGTTATATAAATTAACACAGGAGAGTAAGATGCTTAATAAACCAGAAAAATCCAAACAAAAAATAAAAAAAGTTTTTAAGTTCGGTGGCAGCTGTCTGCGGGACAGTTCCTCCTTCCGCCAGGCTATCCGGTTGATTAAAGCCGAGCAGCCGGAAAGAGTGGCTGTCGTTGTTTCTGCCGTACAGGGAGTAACCGACCTACTTCTTGATGCTTATCATAAAGCTCTTGGGCAAGACAAAAACTATAAAGGCACAATCCAATATGTGAAGCAAAAGCATCTGACACTGGCTGCCGAACTTCTTTCTCTCAAAAGGTTTGGAAAAGCCTCCGAGTTATTTTCACAAATTTTTTCCCAGCTCGACCGACTTCTTCAGGGGATAACGCTGGTCGGCGACTCTACACCGGGATTAAAGGCTCGTATTTTAAGCTCTGGAGAAAGACTCTCAGCCTGGCTCCTGGGGCTGACAATGGAAGAAGCGGGTTTAACATCCAGAGTGTACGAAACCGACCGTATCGGACTGATTGTTGATCAGCCCGGTGAGGGCGTTAGTGTCAACTTAAAAAAATTTGATAAAAACTTCGCCAGTGTTTCTGAGGAAATCGCCGGAGGCTCTTTTATTCCTGTGTTTACCGGCTATTTTGGCTGCACAGAAAATGGTCAGGTGGCGCTTTTTGGCCGAAACGGTTCGGACTACAGCGCAGCCATCATAGCCAGAGGACTCAGAGCTGAAATTCTCATCACCTTTAAAGATGTCAGCGGCTTTCTGAGCGCCGACCCCGAAATTGTTCCTCAGGCCACAACAATTCCTTACCTAGACCGGAAGGAAGCAGCGGAGCTTGCTTATTTTGGATCCCGGGTGCTCCATCCTAAGACCCTGGAGCCAGTTTCTGACCGAAGATTAATATTAGAAATTAGATCTTTCCAAAGGCCGGAAAAACCGGGAACGGTCATACAGGAGAAAACAGCCAAAAATACCTCTATGATCAAGAGTTTTGCCCTGAATCAGAATATCTCCATACTCAGGATAGAAGGACCTGGCGTTGGTCATAAACCTGGTATAATCGGCCTCATCGGGTCCAGACTAGCAGAAAAAAATATCAACATCCTCACAGTATTAACCTCTCAGACCTGCATCAACCTGATTCTGGATAAATCAGCAGCCGAGCTGGCCTGCCGGGTTATTAAGGAGTTGAACGAAACAAGCATAAAAAATCTCTCGGTAGAACATGACCTGGCTCTCATTGCCTGTGTTGGGTTCGGTCTCCGAGAAACACCCGGCGTGGCCGGAAAAATCTTTTCGGTGATGTCCCGGGAAAAGATTAACCTGGAGTTTTTTTCCAGCGGTGCTTCAGAAGTAGCTATTTACCTCATTGTAAAAAAAGACGAAGCAGTCAAAGCTGTCAAAGCCCTACACCGGGAATATTTTACCTCGACCCGGGAAACTGAAAAAAACAAACCAGAATATACAGAACTCAACTGTTAACTGATTTTTCGATTGGTTTTTACTGGATTGTTGAAAACAGACGAAAAAATCCGATGACCAGCTTTATTTCGACCTGAGCATTGGGATGATTTTACCTTATCTTTTTTGGATTAAAAACTGTAGTTTATGCCCAGAGAAAGGTCCAGTGTCGTCCGCTTAAAAGTCACCGGGTAGATGATAGTGCTGTAACTATCTGACTTATTGTAATTTTTATAAAAAACATAGAGAGCACCAAGGTCCAGGTTCAATTTGTCCGTTATTTTAAACCTGAAACCACCACCGATGGTGTCGCAACTGAGTTCATGGTCAAGGTCAGTCTGATAAGCATCACTCAGGCTGTAACTTGTTTTCTGATAACCAGCGCTCGCGGTAACGACCCGGCTAAGATCATATTCCAGACCTAAAGCCATTTCGTAAGAATTCTGGTTGACTAATTCTTCCTTTCCATCCCAGTTAGCGCTTTTATCGAAATAATAAGTAAAAGCAAAATGGGCTCTTACAGCGGGACTAACGGAATACCTTAGACCCGCTGCCAGGATGGCTGGAATATCATTGCGGAAAGTATACCCATCCGGGAAAAGTCCAGTATCATCCTCTGTAGTCTTATTTTTGAGTTCAAGCTTAGTGTTGAATTCATAACGCAGACTCATGACCAGGGCTTCACTTGGCGTATAGTTGAGGCTTAGAATAGGAGTAAAACCTGAACCAGTCTGTTTTGTTTTCACATTTTTGTCAGCCACCAGAGCGGCATAAGTTGGCTGACCTATGGCCATAAAAAAGTCATAAGCACTGATAAAATCACCATTCGGGTTTATCAGGGGATGCTGGGGGTTGATCATAATATCGTTGATATGTCCTTCATAATCATTGCGGGCCTGAATTAACCTGCCGCCCAGTCCGAATGAGAAAACATCACCGACCGCATAAGAGAGGTTCAGCTGGTAACCCAAAAAAATAGATGTTCCTTTAAAGGCCATATCCAGCTGGTAGGCAGTGGTGGGTACTCCCATGCTACTTATAAGACTTGGCAGAGTAGAAAAAGGAATTTCAAAGGAAGGAAGCCCTTTTTTGAAATCCGCTGAACCACCACCAGCATTTGGTCCAAATCCAAAAGAAAACGCCACCCGTCCCTTTTTATAAACGGCATAGACATCAGGAAAAACAGGCACCCTAACTTCACCTACATACTCACCCGAATTCAACAAGGGAAAGCCGTTAACTATGGTTTTGTCCTGAGTGATGTATTGATTGTTCAAAGACAAGTGAAATCCATCGGATAATTTAACCAGCCCGGCTGGGTTGTAATATACGGCATCCATATCTAGAGAAGCATTGCGCGCCAGCAACCTGACATAGGCTGCACTCTGATTTCCGTTGGTCAGGATTCCACCAGCTGAAGCACTCAAGGACAGAGCCAGTACCAGTCCTACCAGCCATACCGTTTTCTTCATATTATCCTCCTTGAACAAAAAATTTTAGTGTAATTATTATGCAAAAATTTGAATACTTTTCAAATTATTCCGTCAGCTTAAAATTATCCCCTTTGATTCCTTTTATATGACCCAAGAAAGAAAATCAAGGAATAAGTCTGGTTGTTACTTACCACAGGTAAGGTGTTTATTTTTTTAAGAAAAAAATCCTGCCTCAAAAAAGCGGACTGTTGATGATAAGCAGCCCGAACTTATCAGTTTTAGCTTCAGCCGATTAAGTTAAACTTGACATTATCCAGCATTAGAAATAGTCTAAAAAAGGAGGGTGTTTTATCAGCAAAACAGAGTATGAGGGCAAAATTCTACCACCTACTTAGGCCGGAATAGGAAAAAGAATAAAAATCCTTGTATTCTTATAAGAATTATAGGATAATTGTAGAGTCATGAGACAGCCGGAAGCAGTTGCCCTGGCTTTAGAAGATTTTTGCCCTACAGCCGCACCTCAATCTCTGTTAATTTATGACTTCTTTCATAGCTCACTATCTTATTATCCTGGTCCCAGGAGAAAAAATGTACCCAAAAATCATTTCTGGCTTTATTTTTTATTTGGTATTAACCTAAACCCATATTCAGCTTTACCAGAAAGACCTCTCCTCCACAGATATGGGATAAATATCCCCAATCCCAAAATGAAGCCTAGCCAACGCCTTAAGCTTTCTTATATAAACAAAACCACTTAAGGAGGTTTAACGTGACCGAATTTAAACCTGATGTCACTCTCGATAACAGCGGTCTGGCCTGCCCTATGCCCATCATCAAAACCAAAAAGGCCATAGATGGGATGCAGGTCGGCCAGGTGCTAAAGATGATTGCCACCGATCCCGGTTCAGTCAGCGACGTTCAGGCCTGGGTGAACAAAACGGGCCACGAGCTGCTCAAGCACGAACAGGAAGGTGACAAATACGTTTTCTTCATTCGCAAAGCCAAATGAAAAAGCCACTAATCTAAAGAAAGCAATCAACAAGGAGGTGGTTTAGTCGGTGATAATTGAGGCAACCATAATATCCTGGCCAGCGGAGCCTGACGGTTTTCAGTCAATTTGCTTTCCACCAGGGCTTTACAAGTTCCGCCTAAATCTGTCTTTATCCAGCTTCCTTTCAACCGCCGAAGCCTTTAGCTCTTGGGCTACCTGGCCCAACCTAAAAAAGGATCAACCATATTTGCTAAAAAATAAAGGAGGATAAAAATGCCT
>JACIYK010000135.1 GCA_014359965.1 Candidatus Aminicenantota bacterium | reverse complement strand
CTGATGTTAAGTTTGTCAGCCACGATGGCCTTCACTTTCGCCAGTACTTGTTCTCTGTCCATTTTTACCTCCTTTTAAATTTTTTTTATTATTACATATACATTCCGCCGTTGACGCTTATCACCTGTCCAGTGATGTAAGAAGCATCTTCTGAACAGAGGAATTTAACGACCCTGGCCACTTCCTCAGGAGTGCCGAACCTCTGCATGGGAATTATATTAAGAAAAGCTTTCTTTACTTCTTCCGGCAATTTCTCAGTCATGGGTGTGGAGATATAACCTGGCGCTACACAGTTAACCGTAATCCCGCGTCCCGCAACTTCGCGAGCCAGGGATTTAGAAAAGCCAATCAAACCAGCCTTGGAAGCGGCGTAGTTAGTCTGTCCAAAATTCCCCATCAGACCTACTACCGAAGCAATGTTAACAATTCTTCCGTACCTGGCTGAGAACATGTGTTTCAGGACCGCCCGGGAAAAATTGAAAGCTCCTTTCAGGTTAACGTTGAGTACCAGGTCCCAGTCTTCCTCTTTCATACGCAGAAGTATAGTATCCCTGGTAATGCCAGCGTTGTTGATGAGATGGTCAATTTTCTTCAGTTGCTGGATGGCTTGCTCTACCACTTCGAATACCCTGCTGGAATTCGTTACGTCAGCTTCAAATGGATAGGCCTTGATGCCGGCCTCAGCCATCCTGGAAGCCAGGGCTTCCAATTTATCTTTTTGAACATCTACCAGGACAAGGGTAGCACCTTCTCGACCAAGTTCCCAGCTAATAGCTTCACCAATACCCTGGGAAGCTCCGGTTACTAGAGAAACTTTGTTCTCAAAAAGCATCATGCCTCCCTCACCAGGCCTGTTTCAACAGAGCCAGGTTTTCCTGGATTTTCTCCTGCAGCCCCTGCTCGATTATTTCCTTCCCTAACTTGATGGCATTCTTCACGGCCCGCGCATTGGAACGTCCGTGTCCAATAATACAGATGCCGTTAACACCGAGCAGGTGTGCACCTCCATACTCTGAGTAGTCTATCTTTTTATAAATTTTTTTCAAATGGTGTTTTAAAAACAGTAAACCTATCCTGGCCAAAAAATTTCGAGTTATTTCATATTTGGCCATAGTCAGCATGGTTTCCACCACACCCTCAGAAACTTTAAGAGCCACGTTACCGGTAAAACCATCACTGACGATGATGTCAGCTACCCCGCGGTAAATATCTTTCCCTTCAACATTGCCAATAAAATTTAGTCCTGACTCTCGCAGCAGTTCATGGGCTTTGAGAATCAATTCGTTACCTTTGGTGCTTTCTTCGCCAATGCTCATCAGAGCAACGGTGGGGTTCTTCCTGCCCAAAGTCGTTTCCATAAAAACCTGGCCCATCACGGCAAACTGAACAAGATGATGTGGTTGACAGTTGGCGCTGGCTCCCACATCTATCAGAAGAGATGAGTCTTTAAGAGTAGGTATTAACAGTGCCAGTCCTGGTTTTTCTATCCCGGGCAGGCTGCCCAGAATTTTCTTGGAAATGTAAGTGACGGCCGCCGTGTTCCCCATAGACACAAAGGCTTGGGCCTCTTTAGATTTCACCAACTCGGCACCAATATGAATAGAAGAACGAACTTTCTTCCTCAGACTGAAAAGCCCTTCACCCATACCGATAGTATCCGGAGCTTCAACCAGAGCAATACGAGCCCCTTCGCTTTTAAAACGACCCAGCTCTTGTTTTACCTGCCTCTCTGGTCCGACCAGCAGAATGTCAACGCCTAGTTCAGCAGCAGCCTCTACCGCGCCTTCAACAACAGTTCTGGGGGCATAGTCGCCACCCATGGCGTCAACAGCAATTCTCATCACGCGCCTGCTTAACGTTCAGCACCCTCAATTACCTGGCGGCCTTTGTAATAACCACACTCAGGACAGGCTCGATGGGGCAGCTTGGGACTGCCACAGTTCGAACAAAGAGAAAAGGAAGGCAGGGTAAGGTGGTCGTGTGCTCTCCGTTTTCCTTTTCTTGAATGTGAGTGTCTGCGTTTTGGGTTTGGCATTAGCTTTTATCTCTCAAAAAAATTTTTAATTTTTCCAGCCGGGGGTCAGATTCTTTAACCTCACAGGAGCATTGACCTTCCTGGATAATCTCTCCGCATACAGGACAGATGCCCTCACAATCTTCAGAACAAAGGGGTCGCAGCGGGAAGCTCAGGTTCAACTGTTCAAGTATAATATCCCGCAGGTTAAGCTGCTGGTGGTAATAGAAAAACTTATCCAGGTCTTCTTCTTCCAGCTCTTCTTTGATTTCATCCAACTCCTCAGGAAGATAAACCAGGTCAAACGATGAATCCACTGAATATTCAAACGGCCGTAGGCAACGGCTGCAGATAAAACTTAACCTAGCTGTAATCCGACCTTTTACCTGCACATCAGCCCCAATTTTCCGCACGTCCACCATGGCATGGGTCGGCTCCAGAAAAACTGCATCTTCTTCCACCAGGTCCAGACTGACAAAGTCAAAGTCCTGGTCAATATGCAGTCCCTCTTTAGGGATTTCATTCACATCGATTACCATTGCTTATTCCTTTTATGTCAAAGTATTATACCAGCTTGGACCTGGATGTCAACCGCCACAGCTTAGCTGAATCAGCAACGAATACTTGCAGACAGAACCTTCTGGAGTATAATCATCTAAGAATAATTTTTTGCAGGTTCTGGCATGAAAGGCTATAATACAGTTATAGAATATAAAGGCCAGAAATTTATGGTGCAAACCCAGGATAAAGGCCCTTCTTTTAATTACGTGGAATCTCTTATCTATCTTTCCGGAAAGTTAATTGCTTCCAGGAGATTGTCCTATACCAACCAGCTTGACCAGCCGGACCTCAAAAATTTAGTTGAGCAGATGGTCCATGACCTGCACGTAGAAGTGCTTGATGAAATTGTGGAAGGTAAGTACGATAAATATCTCTGATGTCTACACCGCGACTTTTTCTCGTTGATGGCAATTCGCTTATCTACCGTTCTTATTATGCCATCCAAAAGTTGAGCACCTCGTCTGGGTTTCCCACAAATGCCATCTATGGATTTATCAACACGCTGAACAAGATAATGGAAGAAGAAAAAGCTGAATACCTGGGAGTAGTCTTTGACACCGGGTTACCGACGTTCAGGCATCAGGCATACAAAGAATACAAAGCCCAGAGAAAGCCCATGCCTGAAGACCTGGTGGTCCAGGTCCCGGTTTTAAAGAAAATCATCCAGGCTTTGCACCTTCCCCTGTTTGAACATGCTGACTATGAAGCTGATGACGTCCTGGCCACACTCAGCCGCAAAGCTGCGGCCCAGGGAATACCGACCATCATCGTGACCACTGACAAAGATATGCTGCAAGTACTGGGTCCATTGGTAGCGATTTTTAACCCGGCTAAAGAAATTTATATAGTAGACGAGAACATAAATCCAGACTTCCTGGCAAGTCTTAAACACCGGGAAATAAAAACGGTGAAAGAATTTTTTGGGGTTGGAGCCGACCAGGTAGTTGAGGTACTGGCTCTTCAGGGCGATGTTTCAGATAACATCCCCGGCGTACCGGGAGTGGGTGAAAAGACTGCCCGTCAGTTGCTTGCTGACTTTGGCAATCTGGCAAACCTTATCCAGAACCTGGACAGGGTAAAAAACCCAAAGATTAAAGAATGCCTGAAGAATAATCTCGACCGTCTTGAATTAAGCCTCAGGCTGGTGAAAGTTGAAGACCAGTTGCCGGTGGACTTTAACCTGGAAAACTTCCGGGTGGTGGAACCGGATACCGAGCAGCTGGTTGGCCTGTACCGCGAGCTGGAATTTACCAGCCTGATACCACGTTATCTCAGAAACAAAGAAAACCAGCCCAGGAATTTTTCCCCAATCCTCACTGAAGAAGAATTTGAAAACCTGCTCGCCCGGTTAACTCAAGCTGAAGAGCTGGCTCTGGATACAGAAACTACCAGCCTTTACCCGACGCGGGCCCAGCTGGTCGGACTGTCCCTGAGCCTCAGGCCAGGCGAAGCTTTTTACATTCCCCTGCGCCACCGTTATGCCCTGGCTCCGCCGCAGTTACCGGTTGATTATGTGCTGCGCCGGCTAAAACCGGTCCTAGAAAACCCGGCAATAAAAAAAATAGGCCAGAACATTAAATACGATTATATTGTCCTTAAAAAGGAAGGCGTCAACCTCCAGGGCATTGAATACGACACCATGGTGCTTTCCTACCTTCTGGAACCCAACTGGGGCAAGCATAACCTGGACAGGCTGGCAGTTTACTACCTGCAGGAAAACAAAATCCCTTTTGAAAACCTGGTGGGCAAGGGCAAAAAACAGCTGACCATAGACCTGGTACCAGTAGAAAAAACAACTGAATATGCCTGTCAAGATGCACACCTGGCTCTGAGTCTCTACCAGGTGCTCTGGCCGCTGGTGCAGAAAAGAAAGCTTGATCGTCTGTACCAGGAAATTGAAAAACCATTGATTGAAGTCCTGGCTGAGATGGAAATATGGGGGGTGAAGCTGGACGTAGGATTTTTAAAAGCCTTTAGCCAGGAAATTGAACAAAAACTTCAGGAGCTGGAAAGACAAATTTATGACATGTCCGGTCAGGAATTTAACATAAATTCCCCACGGCAGCTGGGCCAGATTCTTTTTTACAAGCTTAACCTTCCGGCTTCAAAAAAAACCCGGATTAACAAGAGCCTGTCCACGGCCACAGACATCCTGGAAGAACTGGCCCCCCTTCATCCGCTGGCTAGAGCCGTTCTGGAGTACCGACAGTTAGCCAAGCTAAAATCCACCTATACGGATTCTCTGGTAGAGCTGGTTAACCCGGAAACCGGAAGATTGCATACTTCCTACAACCAGACCATCGCCGCCACCGGTCGGCTTTCTTCCTCAGACCCCAACCTGCAAAACATCCCGGCCCGGGGCGAAGCCGGTAAAAAAATAAGGCGGGCCTTTATCCCGGAGCCAGGGCACCTCTTGCTTTCCGCCGATTATTCCCAGATAGAGCTGAGACTTCTAGCCCATCTTTCTCAGGACCCGGTTTTAATGGAAGTATTTTTAAACGAACGGGATATCCACACAGAAACTGCCAGAAGGGTTTTTGGGCCAGCAGCGGAACTCTTCCCGGAGGAAATGCGCCGACGGGCAAAAATCATAAACTTCAGCATCATTTATGGAACTTCCGCTTTTTCCTTGGCAAAAGAACTGGAAACTTCCCCGGGTGAAGCTCAGAAATTTATAGACCGTTATTTTTCAGACCATAAAAAAGTTAAAGAATACCTGGACCAGGTGGTAGAAAGTGCTAAAGAAAAAGGTTATGTAGAAACCATCTTCGGCCGCCAGCGCCAGATTCCGGAACTGCGCAGTTCAGACAACAACACCTTTCAGGCTGGGCGCCGGATGGCCCTCAACACACCTATCCAGGGTTCTGCGGCCGACATCATCAAGCTGGCCATGATAAAAATTTACCGGGAAATTAAAAAGCAAAAGTTGAAAACTAAGATGATTCTTCAGGTTCACGACGAACTGGTCTTTGAAGTCCCGCTGGAAGAAAAGGAAGTGGTGGAAGCGCTGGTGAAAGAAAAAATGGAAAAAGTCTGTGCGCTCACAGTGCCTCTTAAAGTTAACCTCGGTTGGGGGCCCAACTGGGCAGAAGTAAAATAAATCCGAAAAATAAACCAATGTGATTATTGCTTAATTTAAGGTAGTTGTCTGCTATTCATGGCCACTGATACTATTTCAATCCATTAATAATCTGGCTATTAAGAGATCAATTTTCCAACCTGTGTTCTGGTTGCCCTTAAACGCGGCCAGCAGCTTGGATGCTGGCATTAACATAATCTTTTAAATAAAAGTTAAACATTTTGATTGGCAAAAAAGGAAAACTTATATAAATAAAATAAGCAAACCAGAATAAAAGGAGGCTATCCTTTTCCGAAACAAAAATCAATTAAACCAGTGGTTTCTGGTAGACCCGATAAATCTTATAAACCTGGCCTCCCATTCTTTCCATTTCCGCCCGCACTTTCACGTTGGACTCCATTTCATGGTGGGTATCAATGATTTCAAAGCCAGCCTGCTGGGCTGAAGCAATCATGGCCATGCCCATTAGGGCATCAAGCCCCTGGCCGCGATATTCCTTTTTAATAGCCCCCAGCAACAGGTCAAGCTGTTTGGTTTTTTTGCTGGCTCTCAGGATATGGATGAAGCCAAAAGGAAACAAACGGCCCCGGGCTTTTTGAATGCCAGCCGTCAGATCCGGGATACCAATGATAAAAGCCACCACCTGACCATCCTTTAGCACGGCTTTAATAAACCTTGGATCCAGAACAGGCAGGTATTTTTTGGCTAGGGCATCCATTTCATGTTCATCCAGCGGGGCATATCCATAGATGTTGCTTTCCACATAGGTTTCGTTCATAAGAGAAAGAATCGGTCTAACCCACGGCTTTATTTCCTTTCTCTTTTTAAACTCCAATAACTTAAAATTTCCTTTTTTCAGAATGCGTTCTGAGACACGGCGGTAAAGTTCTGGTATTTCTTTAGGTATTTCAATTTTATAGACAAAATAATCAATATCTTTGGTATAACCTTCTTTTTCTACCATCTCGGGCATCCATTCGAAATTGTAATAAGTGGCAATAGTCGCCCGATGTTCAAAGCCCTTGATGAGAAATCCTTCAGGGTCCTGGTCCGAAAAGCCATATGGTCCAATAATCCTAGTCATGCCTTTTTCCCGCGCCCATTCCTCTACCTTGGAAAGAAGGGCATGCACGACCTCCTGATCCCTAATGCTCTCCAGTAAGCCGAATCGTGCTGTTTTCTCGTTGCGCACTTCATTATAGCGACGGTTGATGATGCCCATCACCCGGCCAACTACCTCACCATCCTTCTCCGCCAGCAGCAAAATTGTGTCTGAATATTCAAAAGCTTTGTTCTTCCTGGGGTTAAAATAAGCCCATTCGTCCATATAAATTGGTGGCACCCAGTTAGGCCGCCCACGGTGCAGTT